>CAMKTM010000043.1 GCA_946415695.1 uncultured Prevotellaceae bacterium
AATTGACGAATGCTTTGCCAGACAGCGGCACCTCTACGGAAACTTATACCATAACGGGTTACATTACTCAGATTCTTGGTTCTGTCAGCACTAAGACTGGCGCTCCTCAGCAAAGCTTTTGGATGTCAGACGATAAGGGCGGCGAAAATCAGTTCCAAGCTTATTATGCAAACCTGCCTGAAGGCGTAACCGAGTTCAAGGTAGGAATGAAGGTGAAGATTACCGGCAACCTGATGAAGTATGTCAAGGGAGGTGAAGTCACGCCTGAGATAAAGAATGCCAATGTCGTCATTCTTGAAGAAGGCGGCGGCGACACGCCTCCAGCCGGAGATGCCATTCCTGTGACGTGCGCTGAAGCCGTTCAGCAGACGAATACTCTTGCTGACGGTGCAACCTCTACCGACATTTATGCCGTTACCGGTTACATTACGGAAGTTATCGGTGAGGTGAGCCTAAAGACCGGAACACCCCAGCAATCCTTCTGGATGGCCGACACAAAGGATGGCGGTCAAGTCTTTCAGGCTTATTGGGCTAACCTGCCCGAAGACGTAAGCGCATTCACCGTCGGTTCGAAGGTGACAATCACCGGCAAGTTGAAGAAGTATGTGAAGAGTGGAGCCGTCACGCCCGAGATACAGAATGCCACAGTCGAAGTCCTTGAAGCAGGCGAAGGCGGCGACACGCCCGAACCTCCTACACCTGGTCCTGGCGGCGAAGAAGTGACAGACCTCGTGAATGGCGACTTCGAGAGCTGGGTAAGCGACGCTGAAGCTACGGGCTGGAAGGCTGCAAGCAGCGCCAGCAATGCAACAGTAAGCAAGAGCACCGATGCCCGCAACGGCAGCTACGCCTGCTGCATCGCAGCTCCTGGCACCACGAACAAGCGTCTTGCCACTCAGGAGATGACGCTCGAAGCAGGTTCCTATACGTTCTCCTTCTATGCGAAATCCTCCACATCCAGTCCATGCCAGACAAGAGGTGGCTTCGTTCCCGTAAATGCTGACAACTCTGTTGGCACTTATAAATATGGTGACTATACGGACATCAACAATGAAGGATGGACGCTCGTGACGTTCGACTTCGAACTGACAGAAAAGACAAAACTCTGTCTGCTCGTTATGAACCCAAAGAACAGCACCTATTCCGTCTCGCAAGACATCCTTGTTGACGACGCAACGCTTGTTAAGAAATAAATAACGTCTCGAGTGTGTGTCATAACAGACGTGGTTCCGACGGGAAAAATCACCATCTTATTTCAACACATCGCACGGCACCCCAAAAAACGAGGCACGCCTTGTTTGCCATAAGAGCGTGCCTCGTTTGCCAACAAGGCACGCTCTTATTGAAATAAGGCCACAGGGTTATTGAAACTCACCCCCTGCATGACGAGTCGATTTTGAAGCCACGAAATTATGACACCCCTTCGGAATAACAACTAATTGTCTTTCTAAATGAAACGAATCCAACTCCTTGCTCTGTGTTTCGCTTTTTGCGGAATGCTACGTGCCTATGACATAGAATTGAACGGCATCTACTATAGCATTATACCCCAGCGTTTTGCCTACGTCACGTATCGAGGATTGGATGTTGAATCGGGCAGTTATGCCGGTAAAGTTGTGATTCCTTCGCAGATTAGCTACCAGGGGCGCACATACGCCGTCCTGTCTGTGGGCGACAATGCGTTTGCCGGTTGTGACAAACTGACGTCTGTCCAATTCCCATCCACCATAAAGGCACTCAGCGATTGTGCCTTTCTTGGTTGTACCAGCTTGCAGCAGGTTACTCTGCCAGCTACGATACAAGTCTTTGGCAGTTGTGCCTTCACGGGCTGTACGTCCTTGCAGCAGATTTCTTTGCCTCGCCAGTCAGAGCTTGTGGATTCTCTGACCTTCTATTGTTGCGCATCGTTGACATCCATCGTCCTGCCCCATCGCGTCCGAACCGTCTGTCAGGGCGCCCTGGAGCATCTTCCTTCGATAACCGACCTGTATTGCTTCTCATCTACGCCCCCCGTCGCAGAGCAAGGTGCATTCTCCCTGCCCGACCAGCGGCAATGCACATTGCACGTCCCGAAAGAATCCGTACGATTGTATCAGCAGTCGCCAGTTTGGAGCAACTTCTACCGCATTGTTGCCCTGACAAACACGGACTACATCACTCAGCACTACCAGCGCGGCGACATCAACGACGACGGCCGGATTGATGCCGAAGACCTCGCCCTGCTGCGTCGCCTTATCGTCAGCCTGCCCGACAACGCTTCAGTCCGTTGGGCTGCCGACATCAATGCCGACGGCATAGTCAATGCCGTGGATTACGTCATGCTCGCTAAAAGATTATAAAAGGAAAGAGAGAGAGGCTGAACATTCCATTAACCCTGCCATAAAACCTCACGCATATCAAAGCTGTAAAATACATTTTCCGCATCATAGTCGGTATGCTTGTGGTCCTTTATTCGACTTTGCAGCTGTTGACTTCTATCCCCGCCTTTCAAGCAAAGGGAGCAGACGTCGCGTCGCAATTGCTGAGAAAAAAAATAGGCAGCAAAGTCAGCATCGAGAAGCTGCGCCTGAATATGCTTGGGCATGTCATTTTGGACAATGTGAAGCTCTACGACAGGCGCGACACACTGATGCTCCAAGCATCGCGCATCGCAGCGAAATTGGATTTAATGCCCCTCGTGGAGAAAAAGATACGCATCTCCGGAGCACAGCTCATCGGGGCTAAGGCCAAGCTCTACAAGGACGGTGAAGAGCCTTGCAACTATCAGTTCCTCGTGGACGCATTCTCAAAGAAAGACTCCATTCATTCGCCTATCGACCTCGGCATAAGTGCACTTGCCGTGCGACGGGGAGACATTCGTTTCGACTTCCTTGACGTGCCGACAACTCCCGGGAAATTCAACCCTTACCACATACATCTGAACAAGCTCAGTATGACGGCTCGCATCCTGTCGCACATGCCCGACACCTTCGCCATCGACCTCCGCGAGTTCTCTTGTACTGAACAAAGCGGCTTCTCGCTCCAGCAATTTTCTTTTAAGGGCAAAGCCGGACAGCACTCTGCCACAATCCAAGACCTGATGCTCACTCTGCCCGAGACAAAAATCCATGGCCACTGTTCGATGAGCAACGTCTCGCTCCAGAACATCCTTTCCGGGAAAGGCTTGACAGAAGAAGCCGATTTGGAAGGCGTCATTCTCGGAAGTATCTGTCCTCGCGACTTGCAGTGCTTGGTGCCGAGACTGGCCACCTTTAGCGATAACATCAACTTCTCTTCGGAAATAAGGATGCAGGACGGCACGCTCCATTTGCCCGATCTTTCCGTCAGCGACAACTACAGCAACTTCTCCCTGCTTTGCGACGCCAAGGCCTCCAACTTGCGATACTCTCCAGTCGTCCTTGCCAACATCAAGGAACTCCGCACAGGGCCTTCCCTTCAACAGTTCCTGACAAGAAACCTCCGGGGAGAGGCCAACGAAATCAGCCCTATCCTCACCAGACTGGGAAGTACGAAATCATCCGGGAACATTGCCTGCCGTGACCATAACATCTACACTGATTTCGTGACGGAAAGCGAACAAGGAACCGTTTCCGTGGATGGCACATTATATAATATGAAGGACGTGGAAGCCGACGTCGTTGCTACAGACGTCAAGTTAGGGCATCTGCTAAACCTCTCAGGCGAAAAGGGAAGCACCGCACTTTCGTTGGAAGCCTCCGTCTCAGGCACATTGCCAGGGAAGGACAGGCAGGCGAAGCTCTCTTTGTCCGGCTTGCTCAACAGTCTGACATACATGGACTACGAGCATCGCAACATGTTGTTCTCTGCGAATATGTACGGAGAAGCAATCGAGGGGAACGTAACGGTGGACGAGCCGAACGGCCATGCTCTGTTCTCTCTGCAGACAGCGAAACAGCAAGGGAAGCGTTCGCTCGTGTGCCAGGCAAAGCTGACAGACTTTGCCCCGAACCTTATGAACCTGACGAAACGCTATGCCGGCGAACGCTTCACCGCAAGTCTCGATGCCGATTTCAGCGACCTTGACCCCGAAAACCTGCAAGGCAAGCTCCGGCTTACAGACCTGAAGATTGCATCAGAAGAAGACGGGACACTCGAAGTGGGCGACATCGTTCTCAACAGCGATGTGACAGAGAACGGCCAGAGCATGATTGTTCAGAGCGACTTCCTTAATGTCGAGGCAAGAGGCAACATCAACTGGAAGACTTTGCCGGCCTCCTTCATGCAGCCCATCCGCAAGAGTTTGCCAAGCCTGTTCCTTATGGGCGAAAGCCAACGGCAGCCTTCGGGCAACAACTTCCTTTTTCATGTTCAGGTGCAGGACACCGTCTTGACCGAACGTTTGTTGGACTCCGACTTCACCTTCAGCCTTCCGGAAAACAGCATTTTAGAAGGCTCCATCAACGATGCCATCGGGCAGATTGCCCTGCAACTGCACATCCCAAAACTGCTCATAGGCGGCCAACAATTCCAGAACATCGGCTGTCGCGCAGAAACAGGAAAAGCCTCTCTACAGACAAGCTTCCAATGCGAACGCTTCAGGAACGGCAAACCCATAGAACTTAACTTCGATGCCTACGCCACAAACGACAAAGTGACGTCCAACCTGCATTGGGACAACAAGCGCAACATCACCTACAAAGGCAACATCAAATTAACAGGAAACATTCATCGCAATCACTTGGGCAAGCCCGTCATTGATGCCACGATTGACGAATCGCCCATCGTTATCGGCGATACAGTATGGCACCTCAAGCCCGCATCCATCAGTTACCACGACAAGGTCATCGACGTAGAAGGCCTGTCCGTCAGCCATGAAAAGCGACACGCCAACATCGGCGGACGTATCTCCAAACTTGACTCCGACACGTTGAACATAGAGCTGGCCGACATCGACATCGCTTATATCATGGACCTCGTCAACTTTCATAAGGTGGATTTCGATGGCAGGGCGACAGGCAACATCTATGCCACATCGCTAATGAAAAAGCCTTTTGCCGACGCATTCCTCAAAGTGAAAGAGTTCACCTTCAACGAAGCGGAACTTGGAGACATGGACCTCTATGCCAATTGGGGAAAGAAGGAAAGAGCCGTCCTGCTGGAAGCCAACATGAAAGACCCGGACATCGAAGGTGTTACCCCTCAATCGCGGCACTGGACATTGGTGTACGGCACCATCATCCCCGGAAAGGGAGCACAGGACGGACTTAACCTCAACATTCACACAAACCGCATCAACCTCTTCTTCCTGAACAAATACACGAAAGGAATCTTCCGCGACCTGCAAGGACGGGCTTCGGGTTGGGCGCTCGTCTATGGTCCTTTCAAGAAGATTAACCTCAAAGGAGACCTCCTCATCAATGAAATGAAGATGCACGTGATGGCGCTCGGTGCTGACTACCATCTTGCTGGCGACAGCGTGTCCATGAGCCCTGACAACATCTGGATTCGTGGCGCACACGTCTATGACAACTTGGGCAAGCCGGGCGTGGAGGAGCACATGGCATATGTCGATGCGCACCTGATGCACGATGCCTTCAAGAACATGCGCTACGACATCGACATCGATGCCCACAACATGCTTGGCTACAACTTCCCGCATCAAGGCAGCATGAATTTCTTCGGCACAGCCTACCTCGACGGCAAGGTAAAACTGAATGGCAAACCTGGTACCGTCAACATCGACGTGGCAGTCACCCCTAAGCCCGGGACGGTGATTAACTACAATGTCGCCACGTCCGGATCGGCCTCCGAGAAAGAACTTGTCACGTACGAAGCCTTCAACTCCCGCCAAACATCTCGTGGAAAAAAGGAAGAGACCTCTGCACCTGAAGGTAATGCCGAGGGGTCGGCAGACATTCGCATCAACTTCAATATCAATGCCAACCCCGATGCCCAGATACGCATCCTCATGGATTCTCGTTCGGGCGACAACATCGCTCTGAACGGCTACGGAGCGCTTAAAGCTAACTTCTACAATAAAGGGCGCTTCCAACTTTTTGGCACATACCGGGTCAGCGAAGGCAACTACCGCATGTCCATCCACGACCTCATCCGCAAAGACTTCACCTTCGAGCCCGGCGGTGCCATCGTCTTTGGCGGCGACCCTATGCGTGCCACACTCAACCTGAAAGCGAAGCACATAGTGCCGAATGTCTCCCTCGACGACCTTTCAACCACCGGGCTCGGACTGTCCAACACTCGTGTCGATTGCATCATGAACCTTGGTGGCCTTGCAAAAGAGCCTGTCGTCTCTTTCGACTTTGACATTCCGAATGCCAACGAGGAAGAGAAGCAGATGGTGCGTTCGATGCTCAGCAGCAAGGAGGAACGTGACATGCAGGTCGTCTATCTCCTTGGCGTAGGCCGGTTCTACGACTATGGCGGAGCCTCTGCATTGCTTTCAAGGAAGCAGGGACAAGGCGGCAGAGCCATGAACTCCGTGCTGAGCAACACGATTACATCTCGCTTCAATCAAATCATGTCCAAGGCATTGGGCGGCACTGGATGGACGTTCGGTACCAATCTCCGCACAGGCGAGGTCGGATGGGAGCGCCTGGACGTAGAAGGCCTGATAAGCGGCAAAATGCTATCCGGAAGGCTCATCTTCAATGGCAACTTCGGCTATCGCGAGAACAAGAACCGGACGGGAAAGGGCAACTTCATCGGCGACTTCGAAATCCAGTACAGGCTCTCCCAGCACAGCCCGTTCATATTAAAGGCCTACAACCAAGCCAACGACCGCTACTTCACGCAGTCGTCGCTCAACACCCAAGGCATTGGCATCAAGTTCCAACGCGACTTCAACCGCTTCAAAGAGCTCTTCATGCGAACAAAGAGAAAGAAGAAGAAGGAATAGCCGTCCTCTCCTCTGCCGAAACTCCTCTCCTATCCCGCGTAAAAGCAAACACTTACCCGGCCTTGCCTTTCGGGCAAAATTGATAATGGTGGTACATTTCGCCAATCACCAAACTATCTGAAAAAAGCATTCGTCAGTTTCACGTAAAGTATGATTCAAATATGAAACGGATTCTTATAGCGCTTGCGCTTGTCTCTGGATTGATGAGCGCCAAAGCCCAACCACAACCGATTAACTTGATACCGGTGCCGGCAGAGTATTCTGTTCGCTCGGGCCCCGAAGGTCGATGCAAATCGAGCATCTGTTCCAAAGAGCTTGCCTGCCTGAAGGAGAAGGTACGCATCTCGGAAAAGGCTCTCCTCCGTCGTTTGGGAGGCAGAAATCTTTCTGATTGGCAGCTGAAGTCGGCCTATTGGATAGAGCTGGGGAAGAAATGTGTGAAGATTGTAGCAGCCGACGAGGAAGGCGTATTTTATGCCCGTCAGACACTGAAGATGATGGCTTCCTTAGACAGCACGCCGCCCTGCTGCACCATTCTCGATTGGCCGCGCTTCCGCTACAGAGGCCTGATGCTCGACGAGAGCAGACATTTCCAAGGAAAAGACTTCGTGAAGAAGCAGTTGGAGATGATGGCTCTCCTGAAGATGAACCGCTTCCATTTCCATTTGGTGGACAATCCGGGCTGGCGTGTGCAGATTGATGCTTATCCTCGGCTCACGAAGCTGACGGCTTGGCGTCCTCAAGCCTATTTCTGGGATTGGGAAAAGAACGAGATAGGTGGGCCTTTCGTTGAGGAGGGAACGCCTGGGGCTTACGGCGGTTACTATACCAAACAGGATGTTGCCGACATTCTATCCTTTGCCGACGAGAGGCATATTGAGGTGATTCCCGAAATTGAGATGCCCGGGCATAACTACGAAACCCGTGCGGCTTATCCCGAACTGGCTTGCCAATTGCCGAATGGCGGAAAAGACCCCTGGGAACTTTGTCCGGGGAAAGAGAGCACGTTCGAGTTCTTGGAGAAAGTGCTGCTGGAGGTCTTTGAAATGTTTCCCTCACAGTACATCCACATAGGCGGCGACGAAGCTCGCAAGAACAACTGGAAGATTTGTCCGGATTGTCAGGCTCGGATGCAGGCCGAAGGGCTGAAGAGCGCAGAGGAACTTCAGAGCTACACGATAAAGCGGATGGAACGCTTTGCCCACGAACACGGCAAGCGCATCATCGGCTGGGACGAAATCCTTCAGGGAGGACTGGCCCCCGATGCCACGGTCATGTCTTGGCACGGAACAGAGGCAGGCCTGCAAGCCGTTCGGGAAGGACACGACGTGATTTTCACGCCCACACATTATTATTATCTGGACTACCATCAAGACCCAGCTCAGTTCCGACCCGTTGGACGCCTTGTGTCCCTGGAGAAAGTCTATTCCTTCGAACCAATGGCGGAGAGCATTCCCGAGGCCGATGCCCATCATGTCCTGGGCGTTCAGGGCAACCTGTGGACAGAGCACGTCCAGGAAGCCTGGCACGCCGAAATGATGCTCTATCCCCGAGCCTTTGCCATTGCAGAAACGGGATGGAGTCAGGCAGAAAGGAAGAACTGGCCAGACTTCGAGCGAAGAGCATCAGTCCTGTCGGCTGTCGCTCGCAAATGGGGATATACCGTGTACCCGCCGTCTCCACAGCAATAATTGCTGTACGACTTTCCCTTCGGAAAAGCAAAATCCTTGAGGCATGGCACGCCATGTCGTTTGCTTTTACATGTACGTGCAATTGCTTCTACATGTACAAGCAATTGCTTTTACATGTACAAGCAAGCTCCATGCTATGTAGCGACGCGGCTGTAGGCGGGAGCAGACATGGGGCAGAACTCGCCATCGAGATACTTGAAGTAGCCGGCGATGGCTATCATGGCGGCATTGTCCGTCGTGTAGCTGAAGCGGGGAATGAATATCTTCCAGCCGTAACGTCGGGCGTGGTCGTGGAAAGCATTCCTGAGCCCCGTGTTGGCAGAGACACCGCCAGCGACGGCCACTTGCTTTATCTTCAGGTCCTTGGCGGCAAGGCGAAGTTTCTTCATCAGGATATCGACAATGGTCTTCTCGAGCGAGGCGGCGAGGTCGCACTTGTGGTGCTCGATGAAGTCGGGGTCTTCCTTCAGCCAGTCGCGAAGGTTATAGAGGAAACTGGTCTTTAGTCCGCTGAAACTGTAGTTGTAGCCAGGAATGTTGGGTTTGGCAAAGGTGAAGGCATCGGGATTGCCCTGCCGTGCCAGCTTGTCGATGATGGGGCCTCCGGGATAGCCAAGACCCATGACTTTGGAGCACTTGTCGATGGCTTCGCCGGCGGCATCGTCGATGGTCTGCCCGATGATTTCCATGTCCTTGTAGCTCTTGACGAGCACAATCTGACTGTTGCCCCCGCTGACCAGCAGGCAGAGGAAGGGGAACTCGGGGGAAGACCCTCTTCCCAACCCTTCCCCCTCTATGGGGAAGGGCTTTCTCCCCCTAGAGGGGGAGTTAGAGAGGGTCTCTTCCTTTATGAAATGCGCCAGGACGTGTCCGTGCAGGTGGTTGACGTCAATCATGGGGATGCCCAGCGAGGCAGCCAATCCCTTTGCAAACGACACGCCGACGAGCAGCGAGCCCAGCAGCCCGGGGCCTCGCGTAAAGGCAATGGCCGTGAGCTGTTCGCGTTCGATGCCTGCCTGCTTCAAGGCTGCATCCACCACGGGTACGATGTTCTGCTGATGGGCTCGGCTGGCCAGCTCCGGCACTACGCCGCCGTATGCCTCGTGCACCGCTTGGCTGGCCGTCACGTTGCTCAGCAGGAAGCCGTCTCTCAATACGGCTGCCGACGTATCGTCGCAACTGCTTTCTATGCCGAGAATGTAAACCCCTCTCTCGGCCTCCCCCAAAGGGGAAGAGTTCATCGGAGAAGAATTATTTCCTGTATTGTCTTTCATATTATATTTTCATTCGCTTTTTAAGTTCTCCCCTTTGGGGGAGTTAGAGGGGGGCTTTCTCAATGTGAAAGCACTTCCACTCCGTTTTCCGTCATCAGATACGTATGTTCCCATTGCGCACTGTCCTCGCCGTCTTCGGTCAGGACAATCCATTCCGTCTCGTCCTCCTCGTCGCCGCAGACCTGCCAGTCGCCGCCGTTGATCATCGGCTCGATGGTGAACGTCATGCCCGGCACAAGGAGGCATCCGCTGCCCTTCTTGCCGTAGTGCTCCACGTCGGGTTCTTCGTGGAAGGCAAGGCCGACGCCGTGTCCGCAGAGGTCGCGCACGACGGAGTAGCCGTTCTCGTGAGCATGCTTGGCAATGGCGTTGCCGAGGTCGCCCACAAAGACATACGGCTCACGGCAGACCTGTTCGCCTATCTTCAGACATTCCCACGCCACATCGACCAGTCGCTGCCGCTCGGGCCACGTCTTGCCGATGACGAACATTCGGCTGGCGTCGGCATAGTAGCCGCCCAGGATTGTCGTGCAATCCACGTTGATGATGTCGCCTTCCTCGAGAATGTCTTCTTCGGAAGGAATGCCGTGACAGACGACGTCGTTGACGCTCGTGCAGCAGCTGTTGGGGAAGCCCTCGAAGTTCAAAGGCGCAGGGATGCCGCCGTGCTTTGTCGTAAAGTCATAGACGATGCGGTCTATCTCGGCAGTGCTCATGCCTTCGCGTATCTTCTCCGCCACGGCGTCAAGCACTGCCGTATTGAGTACGCCAGCCTTTCGGATGCCGTCTATCTGTTCTTTCGTCTTGATGAGGTCGGGCGTCGGCACAAGCTTTCCCTTTGCCTCCCATTCCATTATCTTCAAGTCCATTTCCGTCGGCTCAAGTCCCGCCGGAACAAACCAATGTGGCTGTTTTTTCTTCTGCTTTTTGTTTGACATTATAAGAATGTTATAACATTTGGCTACAAAGTTACAAATAAAATAAGAAACATGTATTAAGAATTAAGAATTATTTGTACTTTTGCAGTTGAAATTCAAAAATAACTAATAAATGTTTTTCAGGATGAGAAAGAGAACTGTATTTATCAAGGTTGCACTGACCATCATGTTGGTTGTCTCAGGCAACACGACCGTTAAGGGAGAAGAACTGCTCCCAGCGTTGCAGACCGATTCGGTTACAGCAGAAGCCCCGAAGCCGAAGTACAAACAGAAGTTGGAGGCTATTCGCGAGAAGCTCCCCGATTGGCTCAAGGAACTGTCAAGCCGCATTAAACTCCATGGCTATGCTCAAGCCGGCTACACCTATGGCCACAAAGGCGGCAAATCGACCAACACCTTCGACCTGAAGCGTGTCCTCTTTTGGGCAGAAGCCCGGATAACAGACCGCTGGTCTTTCCTCTTCATGCACGACTTTTCGAGCGTCGTACAGGAATACTATACTGACTTCCGCATCACGCGGAACAAGGCTTTGACCGTTCGCTTCGGACAGTTCAAGAACGGTCTGTCCCTCGAGAACCCTCTTTCCCCAACCTCAATGGAAGCCATCGACGTGTATAGCGAAGCTGTCACCTTCCTGACCGGTTGCGGCAGCGACCCGCTCTTCGGCGTTCAGTATGGTCGCGACCTCGGACTTTCTCTCTTTGGCGAAACGAACAACGGCAAGTTCCGCTACGAGCTGGACGTAATGAACGGTCAGGGCATCAACAAGAAGGACGGCAACAACTTTAAGGATATCATTGCCCGGCTCGAATACCGACCCGTAGAAGGGTTGAACATCGTAGGCACAGGACAGATAGGCCGCGGACATGCTGTCAAGACGTCCATCTACAACCCCGGCATCAAGGTCGGAGACGACTACAAGCGTCACCGCTGGACATTTGGCGCAAGCTACAAGTGCAAACATTTCAGCGTTCACGGTGAATACCTGGAAGGCTGGGACGGCGATGCACACAGTTTGGGCGCCTACGTGACAGGCTCGGTTCCCCTGGGAACGCCTAAAGTGGAACTCGTCGGCTCATATGATTTCTTTAACTTCAATACCGACTTGCACATGGACCAGCACAAAGCCATTGCAGGCGTGCAATACTGGTTCTACAAGAAGTGCCGCCTGCAGGTGCAATATGTCTATAAGAGTGCCTACACCACGGACACGCAGTTCGTGCATGGCGCAAACCACAGCCTGATGTGCCAGTTGCAAGTGAGGTTCAATTAGCAGCCTCCTCCAAACCTCCCCCTAAAGGGAGAGGCTTAAATTGTAAATTGTTAATTATCAAATTATAAATAATAAACTGTGTTTATAAAGATTTTCCTGACCATTATTTTCTTGGCCGTGATGGTCGGCGTGGGCATCTATTCCCACAAACAGGCCAAATCTGTTGATGGTTTTGTCCTTGGCGGACGCAATGTTGGTCCGTGGCTTACGGCTTTTGCTTATGGCACCAGTTATTTCTCTGCCGTCGTCTTTGTCGGCTATGCCGGACAGTTCGGTTGGAAGTACGGACTTTCCTCTGCCTGGATTGGCATAGGCAATGCTGTGATTGGATCACTATTGGCATGGCTCCTGCTCGGTCGTCGCACAAAATTGATGACGCAGCACATCGAGAGTCGCACGATGCCCGATTTCTTCGGCACGCGCTACAGCAGCCAGAACCTCCGTGTCGTTGCCAGCATCATTGCTTTCGTCTTCCTGATTCCCTACACGGCGGGAGTTTATAGCGGTATCTCAAGGCTCTTCGAAATGGGCTTTGGCATTCCCTACGAGTACTGCGTCATCAGCATGGCGGCTTTCACTGCCGTCTATGTCATCTTCGGTGGTTACAAGGCAACAGCCATGAACGACTTCATCCAAGGCATCATCATGCTCTTCGGCATCGTTACGGTCATTGCTGCCGTGCTGTCTACACAAGGCGGCCTTGTCAATGCCGTGGAGAAGTTGGCTTCCCTCCCCTCCGATGCCAATCCTGACGTCAACGGCGGCTTTGCTTCATGGTTTGGTCCCGACCCGTGGGGGCTGCTGGGTGTCGTCATTCTCACCTCTGTCGGCACAATGGGATTGCCGCAAATGGTGGGCAAGTTCTACTCCATTACGGACGAGAGCGCCATCCGCCGCGGCACCATCATCTCCACCATCTTCGCCTTCATCATTGCTGGCGGCTGCTATTTCCTCGGAGGCTTCGGCCGCCTCTACGACCCGGTCATCAACGAAGCAACCGGCAAGATTGCCTTCGACTCCATCGTGCCTGCCATGCTTGTGACGCTGCCCGATGCCCTCATCGCGCTCGTCGTGCTGCTCGTGCTCTCGGCATCGATGTCCACACTTGCTTCTCTCGTCCTCACATCTTCCTCCACGATGACGCTCGACCTTATCTATCGCGACAAGAAGTCTTTGCCGGGCGAGGTGGAAGAAGGCAGCATCGACGACGTTGTGGCTGAACGAGTTGAACGTCGGAAAGTAGTCGTCATGCGCGTTCTCATCGTCTTCTTCATCGTCATCTCGCTGATGATTGCCCTCAATCCTCCCACCTTCATCGCCCAGCTTATGGGCATCTCGTGGGGTGCTTTGGCAGGTGCTTTCCTGGCTCCCTTCATGCTGGGCCTTTACTGGCGCGGCGTCACGAAGGCAGCCGTATGGGCTTGCTTCGTATGGGGCGTAGGGCTCACCGTCATAAACATGCTCATGGGCAACCCCATCAACCCCATCAACTGCGGCGCATTGGCCATGCTGGGCGGTTTCCCCGTCGTATGGATTACAAGCCTCGTCAGCCCGAAACTGACCGAGAAGCACGTTGACAAGATGTTCGAATGCTATCGTAAATGATAATGCACGCAGAGAGAAAGGCCGCATTTAGCACTCTGTCTGCAGGAACTTCTCCTTGGGGGTTCATTGCTTTTACATGTATAAGCAATTGCTTGTACATGTAGAAGCAATTGCACGTACATGTACAAGCAACAAACGTCCCCTGCGTTGTTGAAAAAGAAAACAGCCGTCCCCTTGCTTCGGGGGCGGCTGTTTTTATTTGTTTTTATTAGTGTCCGGTAAACTTATTTCATCATTACCTGCACCCTCGATGACATTGGCTTTTAGAGCAAGACGTGA
>CAMKTM010000044.1 GCA_946415695.1 uncultured Prevotellaceae bacterium
TACGTGCAATTGCTTTTACATGTACAAGCAATTGCACGTACATGTACAAGCAAACTCTTTGCCTTGCCGCATCAGATGACATCCAAAACCGAAATGAATGGAAAAAGATTTTGAATTTTGAATTAAACATCGTATCTTTGCACCGATATTTACTGATAACAACACACCACGATGAGTCCAAACGAACTCAATGCTCCGCGTCATAGCCACGCGCAAAGATGCCAAAGCATCCAAGAGCTGCTGAAGCAGACCGTCGGCCAACTCTCCGAGCCCGAATCGCTGCACGGCCTCTTCCGCGAAGTCAGCGAGGGCGACCCGCTTCCCTCTGCTCCTGCATTAACCGAGATTGTCGATCTCTGCCGTGCCATCATTTTCCCCGGCTTCTACGGCAAGTCCCTCCTCAGTCGCGAAACACTCCCCTATCACATCGGCGTCAGTCTGGACCGTCTCGGCCACCTGCTCACGCAGCAAGTGCTGGCAGGCCTCTGTTTCCAGAAAGGGACTACTGACTACAGACAACAGGCAACAGAAAAGGAGCAACCAGCACTCTCCCAAAGGGGAAGCGGGGAGGGAGCCAGTACGTGCGAACTCACAGAGAAGGCTCAAGCCATCACCGGCAAGTTCATCGCTTGGCTGCCTGAGCTGCGACGCATCCTTGCCACCGACGTCGAGGCCGCCTACAACGGCGACCCTGCTGCCGATTCCTATGGCGAGATCATCAGTTGCTATCCCGTCATCAAGGCGCTTACCTGCTACCGCATCGCCCATGAGCTTCTGGAGCTTGGAGTGCCATTGATTCCCCGCATCATCACCGAAATGGCGCACAGCGAAACGGGCATCGACATCCATCCGGGTGCCAAGATAGGACATCACTTCACCATCGACCACGGCACAGGCGTCGTCATCGGAGCCACTTGCATCATCGGCAACAACGTGAAGCTGTACCAGGGCGTCACGCTCGGCGCAAAGAGTTTCACCCTCGACGACGACGGGAACCCCATCAAAGGCATTCCTCGCCACCCGATCCTCGAGGACGACGTCATCGTCTATAGTAACGCGACGGTGCTCGGACGCATCACACTGGCTAAGGGAACCGTCATCGGCGGCAACGTATGTGTGACGGAAAGCACCAAGCCCGGCGAACAAATCGTACAGGCAAAAAAGCGGAAGAGCCAAGTGGTAAGACCCGAAGACTGGGGATGCCTGTAGGAGTGAAGAGTGAAGAGTGAAGAATGAAGAATGAAGAATTTGCTACCGCACTGATAATTGGGAGACCTCTGCGAGGAGAACTATTAAATGGTAAATGGTAAATGGTAAATGGTAAATGATTAAATGGTAAATGTGAGATGGTAAATGAAAAGTGGAACACTCCCGCAAGCAAGGCCGGAGAAGAGTTCGAAATGATAGCCAAGACCTTCCAGGGCCTTGAGACAGTACTGGCAACGGAGCTGATAGACCTCGGCGCCAACAACATACAGATAGGCCGCCGCATGGTCAGCTTCACGGGCAACAAGGAGCTGCTCTACCGCGCCAACTTCCAGTTGCGAACAGCCATCAAGATACTGATGCCTATCAAGCACTTCCGCGCCACCTCGGCCGACGAGGTCTATACCGCCGTGCAGGAGATCGACTGGACCAACTACCTGACCAACGAGACGACCTTCGCCGTCGATAGCGTCGTGTTCAGCCAAGAGTTCCGCCACTCTAAGTTTGTGGCCTACAAGGTGAAGGACGCCATTGTTGACCAGATGCGGGAGCGGACGGGCGAGCGACCGAACATCCGCGTCACCAATCCCGACCTGCAGCTCCACATCCACATCGCAGAGTATGACTGCACCCTCTCGCTCGACACCAGTGGCGAGAGCCTGCACCGTCGTGGCTATCGGCAGGAGACGGTGGAGGCTCCACTGAACGAAGTGCTTGCCGCCGGCATTATCATGCTGACAGGCTGGAAGGGCGAATGCGACCTCATCGACCCGATGTGCGGCAGCGGCACCATCCCCATCGAGGCCGCCCTCATCGCCCGCGGCATCGCCCCCGGCGTGTATCGCAAGGAATATGCCTTCGAGAAATGGCCCGACTTCGACCAGGAACTCTTCGACAGCATCTACGAGGACGACTCCAAAGAACACGGCTTCGAGCACCACATCTACGGCTACGACATCAACCATAACGCAGTCGCCATCGCCACAACGAACGTCAAGGCGGCAGGACTGAGCAAGGAAATCACCATCCAGCAGCAAGACTTCGCCGACTTCAAGCAACCCCAGGAGAAGGCCATCATCATCACCAATCCGCCCTACGGCGAACGCATCTCGGCGCCCGACCTGCTCGGGCTCTACAAGATGATAGGCTCGAAACTCAAACACGACTTTACGGGAAACGACGCTTGGGTGCTCAGTTATCGTGAAGAATGCTTCGAGCAGATAGGCCTGAAGCCGTCGCTACGCACACCGCTCTACAACGGAAGCCTCGAATGCGAGCTCCGCAAGTACCAGATGTTCAGCGGAAAGTTCAACGAGATGCGTGCCGAAGGGGGCGACATCAAGACGGCTCAAGAACGTCGGATGATGGCCGACCGCAAGCGCTTCAAGCAGCATCGCGACTTCAAGGAAAAGCTCGAGGACGACCCTCGCGAACGGTTCACCCGAAAGAAGGACCGCGAAGACTTCCGCAGAGACAACAAGAAGGGCGACCTCCGCAAGGACTTCCGCGGCGAACGAAAGGACTTCCGTGGCGACTCGCGCAAAGAGTTCCGCGGCGAACGCAAGCCCTTCGGACGAGACAAAGGCAACAACAAATATGGAAAGAAACGCTACAACGATGAATACTAAACACATCCTGCTCGCACTCTTTATGCTCTCAACAACCGGTTCTCTTTTCGCCCAAAAGCTCTTCACACTCGAAGAACTCAACTTCGGCGGCAAGAACGCCTCACAATTCTACCCCGAGCGATGGAAGTTGCGCTGGGAAGGCGACAAGCTCGTTGATGCTGACAAGAAGCCGGCCAGCGTCATAGACTGCAAGACGGGCAAGGTCATCGAAGGCGAAACCATTGACCTCGACGCCAACAAGCGCAACCGCCACGAAGGCGAACTGGAGTATTGCAAAGCCTCCGGTGCAGTCGCCTTCCTGCGCGACAAGAACCTCTATGTCGCAACGGACGACGGCACGGAGCATCAGCTGTCGGCCGACGGCTCACGCGAAATCGTTTATGGGCAGAGCGTGCACCGCGACGAGTTCGGCATCTACAAGGGAACCTTCTGGAGCCCCGACGGGCAGCAACTCGCCTTCTACCGCATGGACCAGAGCATGGTGGCGGACTATCCGCAGGTCAACACGTTTGAGCGAGAGGCAACGCTGGCGCCGGACAAGTACCCGATGGCAGGCATGACGTCGCACAAAGTGACGGTCGGCATCTTCTCCCTGCCAGGGGCAAGGAGCAAGGAGCAAGGGGCAGGATGCATCTACCTCGATCTGGGCGACCCCACCGACCGCTACTTCACGAACATCGCCTGGGCACCGGATGGCAGGACACTCTATCTCTACGAACTCAACCGCGACCAGAACCATACGACGCTCGATGCCTACGACACCACAACAGGCCGCAAGATAAAGACTCTCCGCGAGGAACGCTCCGACAAGTACGTCGAACCGCTTCATCCCATTACTTTCCTGCCGTGGGACAACACGAAGTTCATCTACTGGAGCCGTAAAGACGGCTACCGACACCTCTACCTCATGGACACCGATGGCAAGGAGCTCGGACAGCTCACCAACGGGAAATGGGAAGTGAAGGAGCTCGTGGGCTTCTGTTCCGCCACAAAGAGCGCCATCATCATCACCAAGGAGGCAGGCGACCTGCAACGCAACATCTACCGTCTCGACCTAAAGACCAGAAAGCGCACACTGCTCGATAACGGCCGCGGCTGCCACTCTGCACAGCTCTCTGCCGACGGGCGTTACCTCATCGACACTTGGCAGGAACCCGATGTGCCACGTGCCTGCGCCGTGACCGACACGAAGACGGGCAAGCAATCGCTGCAAAGAACAGCCAAAGACCCGTGGGACGGCTGGTATCAGCCCATCTTCGAGCAGGGCACCGTCCTCGCCGCTGACGGCCAGACGACACTCTACTGGCGCATGGTCAAACCGATGGATTTCGATGCATCGAAGAAGTATCCGACCGTCGTCTATGTCTATGGCGGCCCGCACGCCCATAATGTGGAGGCTTCTTGGCACTGGGGCTCGCGCTCCTGGGAAACCTATATGGCGCAGAAAGGCTACATCCTCTTCATCCTCGACAACCGTGGCAGCGAGGACAGAGGCCGCGACTTCGAGCAAGTGACCTTCAGACATCTGGGCCAAGAGGAGATGAAGGACCAGATGCAGGGCGTGGCTTACCTGAAGTCGCTGCCCTACGTGGATGACGACCGTCTGGGCGTACACGGCTGGAGCTTCGGCGGCTTTATGACGACATCGCTGATGACCACTTATCCCGACGCGTTCAAGGTAGGCGTGGCAGGCGGCCCGGTCATCGACTGGAAGTGGTACGAGGTGATGTACGGCGAACGCTACATGGACACGCCGCAGCAGAATCCCGAAGGCTACGAGCAGACAAGCTGCATCAATAAAGCCAAGAACCTGAAGGGCAAACTGCAGATCATCATCGGCATGAACGACCCGACGTGCGTTCCTCAGCACAGCCTGCAGTTCCTCAATGCTTGTGCCGAAGCCGGCACACAGCCCGATTTCTTCGTCTATCCCGGCGAAGGTCACAACATGGCAGGCCACAAGAGTGTCCACCTGCACGAGAGGATTACGCAGTACTTTGAGGACTATCTAAAGCCCCTCTCCAACCCCTAACCCCTCCTCCCCCAAAGGGGAGGCGGGGAACCGCCGCGGAGTGCATTGACACAGGGGGCTTGGTTCAACACGACACACATCAGGACATGGCTATGGACGACTTTCACCGAGCTAATCCAGACTGGTATCCTCTTCTGAAGGAACATGCTCGCAGAATGAGAAACAACCCGACGGAAGCTGAGGCGTTCCTATGGAAACAACTCAAAGGTAAAGGGCTCGGCACCGACTTCAAGCGACAATGCGTCATACTGGACTTCATCGCAGACTTCTATTCCCCATCGGCAAACCTCATCATCGAGGTTGATGGAGAATATCATCAGGCAGAGGAACAGCAGCGGCTCGACAAGGAAAGAGAGGAAAGGCTTCAGGCAAAAGGATACAATATCCTTCGCTTCACCAACGAACAAGTCCTGCTCGACATAGATAATGTGTTAAGAGATATAACAAAAGTTCTGTTCGATATAAACAACATACACTAAAAGATACTACAACAATGATACACGGAACGGGAACTCCCTCCCCTTTGGGGGAGGGCTGGGGAGAGGGGCGAATCCTTCTTTTAGGCAGTGGCGGGCGCGAACATGCGCTGGCCTGGAAAATAAGTCAAAGCGACAAGTGTGAGAAGTTGTATATTGCTCCGGGCAATGTCGGCACGGCAGAGGTGGGAGAGAACGTCAACATCAAGGCCGATGACTTCGAGAGCATCAAAATGCTTGTGTTGAGGAACAGGATACAAATGGTGGTGGTCGGTCCGGAAGACCCTTTGGTGAAAGGCATCAGCGACTACTTCAAGAACGATCCTGAACTGAAGGACATTCCCGTCATCGGCCCGTCGAAGGCGGGAGCGATGCTTGAGGGCAGCAAAGACTTCGCCAAGGGCTTCATGCAAAGGCATGGCATCCCGACAGCCGCCTACCGCACCTTCACCCAAGACACCGTGGAGGAAGGCATCTCCTTCCTCAAGACCCTCCAGCCGCCCTACGTGCTGAAGGCCGACGGCCTGTGTGCCGGCAAGGGCGTACTCATCCTGCCTACGCTGGAAGAGGCGGAGAAAGAACTCCGGGAGATGCTCGGCGGCATGTTCGGCGACGCCAGCAGCCGCGTGGTCATCGAGGAGTTTCTGGACGGCATCGAGTGCAGTGTCTTCGTCCTGACAGACGGCAAGAGCTACAAGATTCTGCCCGAGGCGAAGGACTACAAGCGCATCGGCGAGGGCGACACAGGCCTCAACACCGGCGGCATGGGCAGCGTCTCTCCTGTGCCATTTGCCACGAAGGAGTGGATGCAGAAGGTGGAGGACCGCATCATCCGCCCGACGGTGGAGGGCCTCCAGGCTGAGGGCATCGACTACAAGGGCTTCATCTTCTTCGGCCTCATCAATACAGGGGCAGGGGGCAAGGAGCAAGGAGCAGGCGAACCGAAGGTCATCGAATACAACGTCCGCATGGGCGACCCGGAGACGGAGACCGTGATGCTGCGCCTGAAGAGCGACATTGTGGATCTCTTCGAAGGCGTTGCCACGGGGACGCTTGCCGAGCGGAAGGTGGAGTTCGACGAAAGGGCTGCCGTCTGCGTCATGCTGGTGAGCGGCGGCTACCCGGGCAAATACGAGAAAGGCTTCCCCATTACGGGCGTTGAAGACGTCTGGGGCAGCATCGTCTTCCACGCCGGCACAGCGTTTGCCCCTCCTTTGGAGGGGACAGGGGAGGCTCAGCTGGTGACCAACGGCGGCCGCGTCATCGCCGTCAGCAGCTACGGAAAGGACAAGGAGGAAGCGCTGGAGAAGAGCTTCGCCAACGCCAAGCTGATAAAATTCGAAGGCAAAAACTTCCGTCGAGACATTGGGAAAGACCTTTAGACCATTGAACATTGAACATTGACCATTCTTCTCATTGAACATTGAACATTGACCATTGACCATTTGGCTACGCCCGAAGCCACGAGATAATGTTCAATGGTCTATAAAAAAAATGGTCAATGGTCAATGGTCAAAAACGAGGCACGCTCTTATTGCCAACGAGGCACGCTCTTATTGGAATAAAGGCACGCTCTTATTGAAATAAGGCCACAGGGAGTTGTCCAAGGCGAGGCATGGAATCCGCTTGAACCTTGTACGAAGGATTGCGAATTGGCAATAGCGAAATAACGTGAGACAGAACCGGCTCCAGAACAGAGTGGCAGGAAGCGAACTGACACTTCCTTTCTGCATAATCGTGGCAGTCGCCCTTTGGTGGCTGCCGAAGCGCGATTTCCCTCTTCCTCACGTTTTGGGGCTTGCGCTCTGCTTGCTGACCACCTGCATTATCCTGGAGACCAATGCCCGACAGCACATTATTCGCATCCGCACCCGCATGATGTCGTGCGTCTGGCTTGTGCTTGCGTCAAGTCTGGAGTTCATGCATCCATTGGACAAGCCAATTGTCGCCGCAGCCTTTCTGAGCGTCGCCTATTATTTGCTTTTCCGCTGCTACCAGCGTCACCGCGCACAGTTGGACGTCTTTCATGTCTTTCTGATGCTCAGCCTGGGCAGTTTCTTTGCTCCCGTCATGCTGCCAATGGCCATTCCCTTTTTCCTGTACATCGCCATATTCCTGCGTTCCCTGACGCGGAAGGCTTTCTGGGCAGGCATGCTCGGCCTCATAGTGCCTTACTGGTGCTATGCCGTTTGGAGTTTCGTTATGAAAGACATGGAAAGCTTTGTTGCAAGACTGACCGAGATGGCCCAAGTCGAGATGCCCAGCATGGAGGCCGTCCGTTCGCTGCCTATCGTCTGGCAAGTCTCCGCCGCAATTGTGGGCTTGCTCAGCATCGTGAGCATCGTGCATTATCTCCGCACAAACTACGACGACAAGATACGCGTGCGCATGATACTATATATATATGTAACGCAGACATTGCTCCTGATGGCATTCCTCGTCGCTCAGCCCATGCATTACCCGACGACGATGGCCTTGCTCATCGCCAGCGCTTGCCCCCTCATGGCGCACTACTTCTCGCTCACAGGCAATTGGCTAAGCACCGCCTTCTTCCTGCTTTCCCTGCTGCTCACAGCCGGCATGGCATTCCTGAACCTCTTCCCCTTCACCATTTAGCCTGACCCCCTTCCCTACCCTTCCCCATCTATGGAAAAGAGCTTCCTCCCTATAGCGGAGGAATTAGAGGGAATCCTCATAACCTCATAACCTCTTAACCTTATAACCTCTTAACCTTATAACCTCATAACCTTTTAACCTCATAACCTTATAACCTCATAACCTCATAACCTTATAACCTCTTAACCTTATAACCTCATAACCTTTTAACCTCATAACCTTATAACCTCATAACCTCATAACCTTTTACCAGATGTCCTCTGACTCCTCAGGGTTGTCATAGACTTCCTTGGCGACGTATTCGAAGTAGTCCATGTAGAACTCCTTGTCCTTGTCGTCGAGCACAGACTTGAAGCGGATGTAGTAGTTCTGGTAGGGCTGAAGGTAGGCGTTAACCAGGATGCGTCGCGACATGTAATGGTAAGTTCGGGCAGACAACGCGCTGCTTCCCATCTGGTTG
Organism: uncultured Prevotellaceae bacterium; assembly: GCA_946415695.1. Lineage (GTDB taxonomy): Bacteria > Bacteroidota > Bacteroidia > Bacteroidales > Bacteroidaceae > Physcousia. Next base: position 8,419 of record CAMKTM010000044.1, read on the forward strand.
GTCCAGGAGTTGGGAGCCTTCATAAAGCCCTTCGTGCGCATCACCTTCGTCACTTGGTCGTTATATTCCTCGTCGTCGGTATCTTCTTCCCAACCTACATTCGACGGTGTTACGCCACTGGGCTGCCTCATTTCCAGACCGCCGAGCCTGAGGTCGAGAGGAATACCTACGGCAGGCATCCAATTGGGGTCGGTGCCAAAATACACTTGAGCCATGGAACGGACATACGAGCCTGTTGCCACGCCGAAACGAATCTCGTATTGTCCGGCACGAGGCACGGGAGGCAACTGCATCATAAAGTCGTACTGACCAATAATGTTGAACTCGTCGCCCTGAAGGTTGTGATAGCTCGACAGATAGCCTTGCAGGTAGTAGAAGTCCGTACCTTCGCGTATCTGTATGTTCTTTATATACGGATAGTTCGTGGGGATGCCCCTGACGTTGGTAGCACCGTAGTTATAGAAAGCACGTTGCGAACGTATGTCGTTGTTCATCAGTTCGGGCATCATGCATCCGGCGTCAATGCGGATGCGTTGGCCTCCCATCTGGTTGCAGACGTTTTCCGTGCAGACAAGCAACTGGTTCAGCGGATAAACGACGGCATTGGAAATGTTGCTTGCATCTGTTCCCGCCTCAGTGTTGTTCAGGACGCGAATGCCCTGGTTCTCTTCGGGAGTCGTGGCCATGCCTTTTAAGTGTGGGAATCTCCCGCTCTCGTGGTAATCGTTCACGTTTTCGCGTGTCACGCCGAACTCACCGCGTCCGTTTCTAAGCTTCGGGAAGCGGTTCAGGTAGATGCCGCCGCTTTCAAGACTCTCGTAGGTCTTCAGCAAACGGGGAATGCCCATGGTCTGGTAATAGTCCATAACGGGGATGGTGCGCCTTGAAGGAGTTGACACATAATTATACCCCAGTTCGTTGTAATGTATCACCAGTTTCTCGCGCCCAATGCGTTGCGGTAGCAAGTGGTAAGTGACAAACTGGTTCAGCACATTCTTCTCGTTGGTGTAGTCGGTGTCGTAAAGCGTTCCCTCTACATGGTCGAAGAGTCCGGAGGATTGCAGGAAGTCGCAAACATCCTGAACGGTTATCTCCGTCGCTTTCTTTCCAAATTTGTCTTCCCAGAAACGGTCTGTCTCAGCAAAAAGCGTGTAGCCATAGTAGCGATGCTCGGGGATGGTGCCCACCTGTCCCACCGAGGAATGCCTGCGCAGGTCCTTTACGTCTCCTTTCAGGAAAAGATGCTCCCATGTCTCGTCGCGATAGGCATTGAGCGTATCTTCCAAATGGCAAGCCATGAGCAGGCGCGACATCACGCTGTAGCCGCTCTGCGGTTGAGAAGACCAGAGGCGCAGGAAGTCGCCAAGTCGTCCATCGCTCGGCGCTATCACACTCTCGACCTGATGCACATAACCATTGATAAGGACGATTCCCCTGTTGTTCCTCGAGACAGGAGCCACACCATCAATGATGATGCTGTCCGGGTCGTTAGTACCGTAGAAGACGCGCAACTTGCGGTTGTTCATGTTTGCCAGGGTGAACTCGTGCTCGTGGGTAGGGAAGTCAGAGACATCGAAGGCATACTGGTCGCCGCTGTCCAAAATGCTGTTGAAGACTATCACCCTTTCGATACTGTCGAGGGTGCTCTGCTCCTTAAAGCCATTCCAAGAGGGCTCCGTGATGATGCCTTTCCTGCAAAGGGAGTCAAGATACTCCTGCACAGCCTGGTTCGTCGGGGCAAACACCGTATAGTGGCCGCGTGCAGAAAGCAACTGCTTCAAGGTGGTTTCTGAATAAGGACTCACTGGCATCTTGCCTAACAAGCGAACATACTCGCTGTAGTAGTCCTTATCTTCCAGATATTGCGAAATGGTCTTGCTTTCAAAAACATACCTTGCAGATGTGTCTATTTGCTCCGTGCAACCTGCCAAAGCAATCAACAATGTCGCTGCCAAAAAGAATCTCTTCATTTGAAAAATAATAATGTCAAAAAGCCTACGACAAGGCTATTCAGGTTAATAAGTCAGTTAGTTGTTGTCTTGAGTCGTTGGTTTTTTGGTTTTTGAGGTACCAACGCACAACGTTTCGAGTACAAATATATATTTTTTTATAATATGTTGTATGCTTTGCTCTTATCAAATATACTTTATTCCATGAAATCTGAACATGTTTGAGAAAAAAAACGTATCTTTGCAGGCATGAAACCCTTTCTCGTAGATATTCCGGTGCTGATTCTGTTCTTCAATAGGCCAGAACAGTTGAGCCAGGTCTTTGCAGAGGTTCGCAAGGCCCGCCCTTCGCGCTTGTTCCTCTATCAGGACGGGCCACGCAGCGAGGCGGACAAGCCAGGCATCCTTGCCTGCCGCAAAGTGGTGGCAAACATCGATTGGGAATGTCAAGTCGAAACACTCTTTCAGGAGAAGAACTACGGCTGCGACCCTTCGGAATACATCTCGCAGAAATGGGCTTTCAGCCATGTCGATAAATGTGTCGTGCTCGAGGACGACGACGTGCCAGCCGTCAGCTTCTTCACCTTCTGCAAAGAGATGCTCGAACGCTACGAACACGACGAACGCATCACGATGATAAGCGGCTTCAACGTGGAGGAACAGACAGCCGACGCAGAGGGCGACTACTTCTTCACCACAAACTTCAGCATCTGGGGATGGGCCTCGTGGCGGCGCGTGATTGACCAATGGGACGAACACTATACATGGCTCGACGACCCGACGTGCGTCCGCCAACTTGAAGAACTGATACGCGAACGCGGCTATCGCGACGACTTCCTGCCCATGTGCCGAAAGCATCGTGAGCAAGGCAAAGCGTTCTACGAGACCATCTTCTGGTCGCATCTGCTCCTGAGCAACGGCCTTGCCATCGTGCCCCGCAGGAACATGATAAACAACCTCGGCGCCACTGCCGACAGCACGCACTTCGGAGGCTCACTCCAGACAATGCCTCGCGGCTACCGTCGCATCTTCACGATGAAACGCTACGAGCTGCCCTTTGAAGTGAAGAGCGAAGAACGAAGAGTGAAGAATGAAAGTAACAAACAGGGGGCAGAAGGAAACTCTGATTCTTCACTCTTCAGTCTTAACTCTTCACCTCTCCATCATCCTCCCTACGTCGTGGAGCACGTCGCATACAGGCACCGCGTCTATCGCATAATGGGATGGATGAATCCGATGGTAAAAGTAAGCCGCTCCATCGAGGAATTGTGCCTTAACTTGCGCTACGGGAACTTCCGCTACATACTCAAATCCCTTTGCAACCGCATCAACAAGTGGATGGGAAAGGAAAAATACGCTTGACGATGGCCAACACCCAATGATTCATGATTAAAGTCCTGCTTATAAGCACCAGCGAATGCAGCGGCGGCGGAGCCATCGCGGCGCGGCGTCTCATGGATGCCCTTACGCAAAGCGGCGTAAAGGCAAAGCTTATGGTGCGCGACAAGCAAAGCGATGCCACGGCGGTCGTCAAGGTGGGAAACAAGTTGACGAAACTCATGGAGCGCATCGCCATCCTGCCCCGTTGCGGCTTCAGCCTTTCCCGACTCTGGCAGGCAGACATTGCCAACGTCGGCATCGACATCACCAGCACCGAAGCGTTCAAGGAGGCGGACGTCATCCATCTGCATTGGGTCAACCAAGGAATGCTTTCTCTCGGTGAATTGAGCAAAATCTTGAGCAGCGGCAAGCGCATCGTCTGGACGTTGCACGACGAATGGCCTTATCTTGGTGTCTGCCATTATCGTGGAGAATGCCAGGAGGAAGAGTGTCGGCACTGCCCTATCCTTTGCGGCTCCCTTCCTTATAATATATACAAACATAAGCAAGCGATGTACCGACGTTGGCATCCGACCTTCGTGGGGTGCAGCCAGTGGATTACCGACGAGGCCCGGAAAGCTTTGCCTTCGGAGCGAGTGGAGCACATCAACAACTGCATTCCCTCCGGCCTTTTCCATCCAGCCGACATGCAGCAGGCACGCAAGGCCCTCGCACTGCCGCAGGATAAGCGCCTGCTTCTCTTCTGTAGCCAAAAGGTGACGGACGAGCGCAAAGGTATCGCTTTCCTTGTCGAAGCCTTGCAACGGCTCACGAAAGACAACCTGAGCCTCATCATCGTGGGCAAAGATTCGGAGCAGATTCCCTTGCCTGATGGCATCGGAGCTTTCCGCTTCGGTTCCGTTGGTGAGCAGATGATGCCGCAACTTTACAATGCGGCCGACGTCTTCCTCACGCCCAGTCTGCAGGACAACTTGCCCAACACCATAGCTGAAGCCATGAGTTGCGGCACGCCATGTGTCGGCTTCAACGTAGGGGGCATACCCGAGATGATTGACCACCTGGAGAACGGCTATGTGGCACGTTACCGCGATGCTGCCGACCTGGCAGAAGGCATCCGCTATGTCCTTAGCCACAATCTTCGCCGAGCCGCCCATGCCAAAGCCGCCGAAGCCTACTGCGAGACACGCATCGCACAAGAATACATCAAGCTATACTCGTTATAACGATATAACTGAAGGACTAAAGAATTATCAGACAGACAGACCATGAAGCCTCTCTTCACCATAGCAACCGTCACCTATAATGCAGAAGCGACCCTTGAGCGGACGCTTCGTAGTGTTGCCTCGCAGGACTATGCCCGCATCGAGCACCTCATCATCGACGGCTGCTCCACGGACCACACACTTTCCCTCGTTCAGCGCTATGTTGAGGAGAACCAGGCACGCCATAACATTCGCCTCATCTGCGAGCCGGACAACGGGCTTTACGACGCGATGAACAAGGCATTGCTCAGTGCAACAGGCGACTACATTGTCTTCCTCAACGCCGGCGACAGCCTGCACAGTCCAGGCACCATCTCTGCCCTTGCCAAAGAGGCGGAGTGGGTGAAGGGAGGGTATCGGCATCCAGCCATCCTTTTTGGCGACACGCACATTGTTGATGCCGACGGCAACTTCCTTCGCCGCCGCAGGCTCACGCCGCCGGAAGTGCTTACGCCCGGCACTTTCAGCAACGGCATGCGCGTCTGCCACCAGTCGTTCTACGTCCGCACAGACTTGGCGAAGCAGGAACTCTACAACCTTCGCTATCGTTATTCTGCCGACTTCGACTGGTGCATCCGCCTCATCCGTCGCGCCACAAAGCTTCGTCTGCGAATCGTCAACACACATCTTGTGCTGACGGACTACCTCAATGAAGGAATGACGACGCGCAACCATCAGGCCTCGCTCAAGGAGCGGTTCTCCATCATGGTGCATTACTATGGCTGGCCCACGACGGTCTTCAAGCACTTCTGGTTCGTCGCCAGAGCAATTATTAAAAGATAGACCCCCCAACCCCCTTTAGGGGGAGGAAGGGTCGCAAAGAATAGAGATAAAAGAAAAGAACAATAAAACTCCCCCTAAAGGGGGGCGGGGGGGCTATGCTACTGCCATATTACCATAAAGATGTCATCGAAGCGGGATGCGACGAGGCT
>CAMKTM010000045.1 GCA_946415695.1 uncultured Prevotellaceae bacterium
ATTGAGAAACTATATGCCGTTTACAAAGCGCATCCGTCCGTCACGACGGATAGCCGCAAGTGTTCCGAAGGAAGCATCTTTTTCGCATTGAAAGGTGCCACGTTCGATGGCAACGCCTATGCCACTCAGGCGCTTCGGGAAGGTTGTGCGTTTGCAGTTGTTGACAATCCCGATGTAGCCGGACAGGATGAAAGGCTCATTCTTGTGCCCGATGTGCTGACGGCGCTTCAACAGTTGGCTGCCTATCATCGCAAAGTCTGGGGAGGCCCCGTCTTGCAGATAACAGGCACCAATGGCAAGACGACGACCAAGGAGCTCATCGCCTCTGTTCTCTCCGAGGGTAAGCGTGTGCTCTACACCGAAGGAAACCTCAACAACCATATCGGTGTGCCCCTCACCCTCTTGCGCATCAAGCCGGGAGTACATGACATGGCCGTCATCGAGACGGGAGCCAACCATCCGGGCGAGATAGCCGACCTCTGCCAAATCGTTCAGGCCGACTATGGACTCATCACCAACGTCGGACGTGCCCATCTGGAAGGCTTTGGCAGCTTCGAAGGAGTGAAGCAGACGAAGGGCGAACTCTACGACGACCTGCACCGTCGCAACAGACAGATCTTCATCAATGCCTTCGATGAAGACCTCTTGGAAATGGCACTCCATCGCGGATTTACCCTACAGAAAGACGCACTGCCATACGTGGAGGGACGAGTAAGCGAAGCCACGCCTTTTGTTGAGATGCAGTGGTGCGCCGACGACAATCAGCCTTGGCATACCGTTCAGACCAACCTCATCGGAACTTACAACATTGCCAACCTGCGAGCTGCAGTTACCGTCGGCCTTTACTTTGGCATCTCTCCAGAACAGATTGACCATGCTCTTTCTGCCTACAAGCCGACCAACAGCCGTAGTGAACTGCGGCAGGTGGGAAGCAACCGTCTCATCGTGGATGCCTACAATGCCAACCCCTCAAGCATGGCAGCCGCGCTTTCCAACTTCTCCTTCTTCAACGGAGAGCATAAGATGGTGATACTCGGCGATATGCGCGAACTTGGTGCAGAAAGCCTTAAGGAGCATCGGCATATCGTCGAACAACTTCAAAGCATGGAGTTGGAACGCATCTGGCTTGTCGGAGAAGAGTTCGAAAAGAGCCTTGCCGCAAGCCTCAGCCAGGGAGAGGAAGCACCGTCCGCCTTCCGCGTCTTCAGGAATGTGGAAGAAGTGAAGGAGGCGTTGAAGAAAGAACCGATCTGCGATTCCACAATCCTGATTAAAGGCAGCAACAGCACAAAGCTTCACCAACTGCCGGACTTCATTTGATTTTCAGCGTTCGCTCGGCGGCATCGTACGTGATGCCTTCTGCCTGAAGGAAATGTTGCAGCCTGCCGCTTTCGGTAAGCGACGCTGTCGTGCCAGCCTCTATCGCCCCGTCTTGAACAATCCAAAGTGCATCGCTCAATTGGATTGCCATCTCCACATCATGGGTGCTGAGGAAGATGGTCTTGTTCGTTTCGTGGGCAAGCCGGAGCATCAAGCGAAGCGTACTGACTTTTGCATGGAAATCGAGGAAGGCCGTCGGCTCGTCAAGCAGAATGACAGGCGTCTGCTGGGCCAAAGCCTTGGCAAGCAGGGCCTTCTGGCGTTCGCCGTCGCTCAACGTGTCGATGGTTCTTTGCGCAAGGCCAGTGATTCCCACCATCTCGATGGCTTCGTCCACGATGTTTTTGTCCGCTTTGCTGAGCCTTCCGAAGAAACCGGTATAGGGCGAACGCCCCATCCCTACCAAATCAGTGACCTTCATGTACGGCACTTCGACACGTTCCGTCAGAACAACCGAAACAGCTTGGCTTCGTTGGGAAATGGTTAGCGAAAGCAGGTCGCACCCTTCGAGCAAAACCTTTCCAGAAAGCGGCGGCAAGAAACCTGCAAGGGTGCGGAGGATAGTGCTCTTGCCCACGCCATTCGCGCCAAGCAGACAAACCATCTGCCCAGAACGAAGGGACTGGTTGATGTCTGAGAGAACAGATGTCGTGCCGTAGCCAACTGAAAGGTGTTGAAGTTCAATCATTCGTATGCAGTACAGAATTTGTAACCAAGACGACGGTAAGACTGTTCGAGCAAGGCAAGGCGTCCGAGGAACTCGTCGTAGTTCTTTGCCTCGGGCATGAGCCATTGCACCTCGCTCATAGCAGCCAGACGGGGCAGCAGCATGAACTCTACATGGGAGGGGCTAAGCATGTATTCCGTCCAGAGATTGCATTGGGCTCCCACGATGTACTTTGCTTCCTCTTCCGTCAAGTCTTCTGGCACAGGTTCCATGCTATACACTTTACTCAGAGGCAGATAGCCACCGATGCCAAGGGGTTGCGCATCACGGTTCTGGAGCTGGTAGTAGTCGAAATAGCAATGGGAAGTGGGCGTCATCACCACTTGATGATGCAGCTTTGCCGCAGCCTTTCCGCCCTCATATCCGCGCCAGCTCATGACGGCAGCTTTTTCGCTCAGTCCCCCTTCGAGCGTCTCGTCCCAACCGATAATCTGGCGGCCACGCTTCGACAAGAACGCTTCCATCTCCTTATTTATATATGTTTGCAACTGAGCCTCGTCCTTCAAGCCGAGGGCTTGCATCTTTGCCTGGCACTTGGGACATGATTTCCAACGGACACGAGGGCTTTCGTCGCCACCGATATGAATGAGTTCGCCGGGGAAGATGTCGCAAAGTTCTCCATAGACAGTCTTGAGGAACTCAAGCGTCTGGGGATTGCCTGCACAGAGCACATCGTCGGCAACGCCCCAAATGCCCCAAACCTTGTACGGACCGCCTGTGCAGCCAAGTTCGGGATAGACGCTCATGGCAGCTATCATGTGGCCGGGCAGGTCAATCTCCGGAACAATCGTGATGTATCGCTCTGCTGCATAACGGACGATGTCGCGCATCTCCTCTTGTGTGTAATAACCAGTCTCGGGCGTATCATCATAGATGGCATTGTCCGGGTCGGACAGACCAATGTTTTTCCCAATGATGGTGCAAGGACGCACGCTTGCCTTTTTTGCCAGTTCGGGCAATGCCTTCACCTCAAAACGCCAGCCCTGATCGTCTGTCAGATGCCAATGGAAACGGTTAATGCCATGCAGCGCCAAGATGTCGATGAACTTCTTGATGAATGCCACGGGAAAGAAGTGGCGCGCACAGTCAAGCTCCGTCCCGCGATAGCTGAAACGTGGCGTACCGCTTATCATCGCGAAGGGGAGGCGTATCTCGTCCGTTTCGTTCAAGACACTCTTGCGCAACGTTTGAATGCCATAAAAGACTCCGCTCTCGCTTGCTCCCTGAATCGTGATGCCTTTCTTGCCAACGGTAATGACGTAGGCATCAGGACTGTCGCTCTTTAGACCAAGCATGAGATTGACATCGGCACCTTTCTTGTCGGCCGCTTTAACTGTCATGCCAAAGTATTCGGCTGCAAATTCTGCATTACGCTTCATCTGTGCATTGTCGGCAGGGTAACATACTGTCATGCCCTTGGACAGAAGCATATACTTACCGCTTGCATCTATATCGATTTGCTGGGGTAAGGGTATTACTCGATAATCGACTTCGGCAACTGCACTCAGGCAGAATGCACCAAAGAGGAAGGATAACAATTGCTTTTTCATGTGGTTGCGTTTTATGTTCTTTGTTTATCTTTTATTTAACGTGAGCCCGACGGAATCGTATGCCGAACAACAAAGGATCGCATGATATGGCACAGCATCTTGTTTGCTGGGTCGTGATGCAGCAAACAACAAGGCGTAGGATGAAAGGAAAAAGTGTTAGTGCCATAGTGTAATTCAACGAATTCACGTTAATGACTAATTGCGTTGTTTCAGGATGACATGCAAAACAACAGGTGCACCGATGAGTGGCGTAATGACGCTGATGGGAATGATGCTGCCATCGCGAGGAAGGGTGCTAAGCAAGTTGCATGCTAAAGCCAAGTTCGCACCAATAAGCATTGTGGCGGGCATCAGGATGCGATGGTGCGTGGTGCCAAGTGCCAGTCGGGCCAGATGCGGAACGGCCAAGCCGATGAAAGAGATAGGTCCGCAGAAAGCAGTAGTAGTGGCAGTGAGCAACCCTGTAACGAGCAGAAGCATCTGCCGCACTCTGCCTATTCTTATGCCAAGGTTCTCGGCATAGCGGTCGCCAAGTAGCAGAGCATCGAGAGGCTTGATGAGCAGCAAGGCAAGCAACAATCCCAAGCACAAAAGCACGCAGAAGAAAAGCAGACGCTCAATGCCGACGGAGGAAAAGTTTCCCATTCCCCAAATGACGAAGCTGAAGACACCTTGCTCTGTGGCCGAATAGTTGAGGAGCTGGATGATGCTTCCTGTCACATAACTGATGATGACACCAGTGATAAGCAACATCACTTGGCTACGTAACAGCCTGCTCAGTATCATGAGCAACGCCATGATAGCCAAGGCTCCTACCATGGCTGCCACTACAACAAGCAAATGTCCGCCAATCGTCAGGTTGCCTATGGAGGCCGTGCCGCCAAGAAGTAGCAACACGATTGCCACTCCCAGGTTTGCGCCGGAGTCGATGCCAAGAATAGAAGGGCCTGCCAGCGGATTGCGGAAAGCCGTTTGCAACAACAAGCCGCAAGTGCCCAAAGCCATACCTGTAAGCAGGGCTGTCAGCATCTGAGGAATGCGTCCTTGCAGAACGATAATGCTCCAAGCAGAATGCCCTTCCACCTCACCGCCACACAGGATATGCCAGACATCCTTCACGGGAATGTCGAGCGAGCCCCACAAAACGTTGGCTACGGCAAGCAGGAGAAGAAGGGCAGTCAGCAGCCCCAGTTTTCTGTTCATTTCTCTTTTGGCCTGAACAAGAGAGCAAACAGCACGGCCACGACAAGGGCGTAGGCTGCAAAGATATACCAGCAAGTCTGCCAGCCAGCAATGACTTCTGCGCCGGACGCACCTAATGACTGAGGCGTGAAGACGTAGTTGTTGATGACTGCTTGCGCCACAAGTGTGCCAATGAAGGCTCCCAAGCCGTTCGTCATCATCATAAACAGGCCTTGTGCACTGCTGCGGATGCTGTCGTCCGTCTCTTGATTGATAAACAGCGAGCCGGAGATATTAAAGAAGTCGAAGGCAACGCCATAGACAATCATCGAGAGGATAAAGAACCAGACGCCATCGCCCGGATTGCCCAAACCGAAGAAGGCAAAGCGCAAGACCCAGCCCAGCAAGGCAATGAGCACAACCTTCTTGATGCCAAAGTGCGAAAGGAAGAAGGGGATAAGCAGGATGCAAAGCGTCTCACTCATCTGGGAAAGGGAGATGAGAATGTTGGCATGCTGTACGCCGAAGGTGTCGGCAAACTCGGCAATGCTTCCGAAGCTTGTGATGAAAGGATTGGCATAGCCATTCGATATTTGCAGACAGAAGCCCAGGAGCATCGCAAAGAACATGAATACTGCCATGCGCGGATTGAGAAACAGGCGGAAAGCATTCAGTCCCAATGCCTCTGCGAGTGACTTCTTGGTGCCGTCCTTCTGAATCTTCATGCGCGGCATCGTCAACGAATAGGCTGCCATGACAAGGCTCAGGCAGCCGCTCACCATCCATTGGCCCGGCGTCGATTGCAGGCCACAAAGGTCAACAATCCACATCGTCACAATGAAGCCGACGGTTCCCCAGACGCGGATAGGCGGGAAGGCCTTCACCGTGTCCAATCCGGCATTCTCCAAAGCGGAATAAGCCACGGAGTAACTGAGGGCGATGGTAGGCATGAAGAAGGCAACGGAAAGCGTGTAAAGGGAGAACAGAGTGCCGAAGTCCGGATTGCCTCCCGACTGATAGCCATACATCGAAGCTCCTATCATAAAGAGACCCGCCAATGCATGGCAAAGGCTTAGCACGCGCTGTCCTTCCATCCAACGGTCGGCAAGAATACCCATCAAGGCAGGCATGAAGATGCTCACAATGCCTTGCACGGAATAGAACCAGCCGATGTGGGAGCCCAGACCTACGCCGGCAAGATAAGTGCCCATGGAGGTCAGGTAGGCACCCCATACAGCGAACTCAAGGAAGTTGAGTAAAGTAAGACGAAGTTTTAAGTTCAACATACCATTTATATTTATGATTTGACGATTAACAATGAATTTACGATTGATTTACGTGAGCGCCCTTATTCCACATAAAGTACCAGCCCCTTGAGGTATTCCCCTTCGGGATGGTAGATGTTGACGGGATGGTCGGCTGGTTGGTGCAGCTGATGCAGGATGCGAACCTTGCGGCGAGCCATGGCAGCCGCCGTGAAGACTGCCATGCGGAACTGGTCTTTGTTGACGGCTTGCGAGCAACTGAAGGTGAAGAGGATGCCGCCGGGCTGTATCATCTCGAAAGCCTTTGCGTTGAGCTTCGTGTAGCCGCGGAGGGCGTTATGCAGAGCGTCCTTGTGCTTGGCAAAGGCTGGAGGGTCGAGGATGATGAGGTCATAAAACCATTTACCATTCGACAATTTACCATTTACCTTTTCCTCTCCCTTGGGGGAGACAGAAGGGGGGGCTTCCATGAAGCGGAAGGCATCTTCGGCAAATGCTTCGTGACGTTTGTCGCCAGGGAAGTTAAGCTCCATGTTGGCATTTACCAGCTCAATGGCTTTTGCGCTGCTATCGACAGAATGCACAAGCTCTGCCCCACCCCTCATGGCATAGACGCTGAATCCGCCTGTGTAGCAGAACATGTTGAGCACCTTGCGTCCCTTTGCGTAGTGTTCCACGAGCGAGCGGTTGTCGCGTTGGTCAACGAAGAAGCCCGTCTTCTGCCCTTTGACCCAATCGATATGGAAGGCAAGTCCGTTCTCGCGGGCTACATCCTCACATTTACAATTTGACGATTGTCGATTGTCGATTTCTTTCTCACTTGCTTCTTTATAGAGGAAACCATTTTCCTGCCCGAGCTGTGCCTTGAAGGGGAGCGTCGTCTCGCTCTTATAGTAGATGGCCTTAAGTCTTTCGCCCATGACTTCTTTCAGTGCACTTGCAATTTCGCTGCGGCAGACATGCATTCCTACGCTGTGGGCCTGCATGACGGCTGTGGGGCCGTACATGTCGATAATGAGGCCCGGCAGGTTGTCCCCTTCGCCATGGACGAGGCGGTAGATGTCGTTGTCATCTCTTTCGGCAACGCCAATGGCCCGACGCACATCGAGCGCCGCAGCAAGGCGTTTCTGCCAAAATGTCTGGTCGATGTCTTGCCGCTTGAAGGTCAGCACACGAACGGCAATGCTGCCTATCTGCCAATGTCCGATTGCGAGGAAACGACCGTCGGAGGCAAGCACCTCGACGGTGTCTCCTTCCTCCAGCGCTGAGCTTCCTTCTGTGTGATGGATGGCGCCGCTGAAAATCCAAGGATGGAAACGTCCGAGGCTTTCTTCTTTTCCTTTGCGAAGGATTATTTTCTTTAGTTCACCTTTCATTTGCCATTAATTTACTCAATTTTCGCAAGCTCCGCTTGCCATGTAGATAGAAGGAGATAGAGGAAGATAAAAGACGTTAGTTTTGCCCGTTTTGCCTTGCTACCAGCCGTGGTATCGTCTTCTATCTTCTTTTATCTTCCTTGTATCTTCTTTTATCTTCCTTGTATCTTCTTTTATCTTCCTTGTATCTTCTTTTATCTTCTTTTATCTTCCTTTATCTTCTTTTATCTTCCTTTATCTTCTTTTATCTCCAACCCATGCGAAATACCATTTGTCTCTTCCCCTTACAAAGGAGGGTCTGAGGGGGCCTTTGCGGGGTTCTCTTTTCTTATTTCCAGTTGATAGCCTTCCTTTTGCATACGGGTCATTTCCTTATAAAGCATTACGCATGCCCAGGCATCGGTGGCGGCATAGAGTTTTTGTGCCTCGCTGAGGTCGTCGGCCTCCCAGTTCGAGAGCTGTTGCCCTTTACTTATCCTTTGCCCGAAGATGTTGGCATAGAGCTTTTGCAGACTTCCGTCGGCTATGCCCATTTGCTTGGCGGTGTCCTGCAAGTCTATGAAAGTGCCGGATTTGAAAGACTTTCGTTGCTCCAGAGCACGCAGGTCGTCGCGCAAGGAAAGTCCGACCTTTGTTATTGTCGTGTCCTCAAGCAACTTTATGAGGCAATCAGGCAGGTCAATCCGATTGAGGCGGAAGAGGAAGCATATCCCCCCCTCTTCTTTAGCAGAGGATTTGGGCGCCGGGGCGAGGCAGCATACTTGCAGCAACGCCACCTTGTACATCTTTCCTTTGGAGAACGACGGACGGGTCTCTGTGTCGAAACCAAGAAGTGTCTGCTTCATGAGGAACTTCACTGCCCATATCGCATCGCGCTCGTTCACAATGACTTCAATACGTCCTGGAAAGAGCACACGCGGCAAGTCCTGCATGTTGCTTTTGTCGTATTTGTCAACTATCGTCTTTTCATTAACCATTTAATTGATGTACCAATTTAGCAAAGTACAACGTACAATTATTTGATGTACAATTTCGTAATTCAGCCTTTATTCGCCCAAGGGAATTGCGGGGCTTCTCTTCCCCCTAAAGGGAGTCGGGCGGTCCCTCTTTATACCTGATACGGTGGAGTTGGCGTAGGGTGTCGAGCAAGTTCTGCCCCCAGTAGAGTTCGAAGCTGTCGCGGAGCTGCCACAGCGCATCGGGCATACAGGCTTCGACCCGCTGCTGATAGACGGCCACGAAGTTGCGGAGTGCCTGATAGACATCGGCAAGACCTTCGCTGACGGAACACCAGCGGCTTTCCTCCGTCTGCATGTCCTCGTCCCAGACAAGCATTTCATATTCGTCGTGCTCATGCAAGAGACGATAGGCGCCATTGCGGACATAATTGTAGTCATCTTCCGTCACCTGATCGTCTGGCACAAAGGCACCGTTTGTCTCCACTTCCGGCAGGAGCTGCGCCTTCATGTAAAGCAAGGGCAAGAGTTTGAGCAAAGTGTCCACAAAAGTCTCCTCCGTTTGCTCCTCGCTCTTCTCCAGCAGGGCACAATACTCGGCAGCAACTGCCACGAACTCCAGCGTGTCGTGTGCGTAAACAGGATTCTCTCTTGATGCTGACATGCGTATTAGAATTGATTTTTGAGCACAAAGGTACAACTTTTAATTGATAATTCAAAGTTTAGCGGTTATTATTTCAACCACATCGCAAGTCATCCCCAAAAACGAGGCACGCTCTTATCGTCAACGAGGCACGCTCTTATTACCAACGAGGCACGCTCTTATTGCCATCGAGGCACGCTCTTATTGTCATCGAGGCACGCTCTTATTGAAATAAGGCCACGCTCTTATTGAAAACCCGTTGAACTTTTTCGTCTCCTGAGTTCAATGGAAAAATGTTGTACGATTTGCGACTTCGAATGAACGGATGATGATTATTTTTGCAATTTGGCCATATTTTTTTCTTCCTGCATTTTTTTTTTGAAATATCTTTTTGTGTTACGCTTGCTTTTTTATAATTTTGTAGCCAAGAATTAACGACTAACACCTATTTATATTATGAAAAGACTGTTTTATAAGCCCCTTTTGGCAGCAACTCTCTTGCTTTGCTGTTGGGGATGCAAGGAAAACATCGACACATCAGCAAGGTATGTCTTCACGTCGGACTGCGTTATGACCTACCTGGAAAAGCACGAAGCCTATTCAGAATACGTGAGACTCCTGAACCTGACTCCCATTTCGATTCGGAGCAAAAGCACCGTGGGACAGTTGCTCTCGGCACGTGGAAACTATACAGTCTTTGCCCCGACGAACGAGGCCATCTCGAAATTCCTGCAAGAACTCTACGAGGAAGACCCCACCCTGCTGAGTTCTCCCTCATGGGAAGCGTTCAGCAGCGACCACAAACGCGACTCCATCTACAAGGTGATTGTCTGCAACTCCATCATCGACGCCGGCGACCACGAGGAGGCTCTAATGACAAACGGCTTCCCGCCCGAATCGGGCAACGAGTTCCCTCTGAGCAACATGAACGACCGCAAACTTTCCGTCCGCTACAGGGGCGTTGACTCCATCTTCATCAACAACACCTGCCCCATCAGCCTCAAAGAGCGAGACATCCTGGCTACCAACGGAGTAATTCATCAAATGGAACGAGTCATCGCACCGAAGGACGTCACTGCATCACTCTACTTGCAGGAAATACTCGACCAAGAGAAAGAAGGCTTCCTCGTCATGGCAAAAGCCATTCAAGCCTGCGGGCTGATGGACACACTCTCGAAGATAAGGGACGAAGTCTATGAAGATCTCTACCTGAAAGGCCAAATCCCAGAATTCGTGCACCTCTATATCGACGGACATTTCCCGAACGGCGATAACTGGACACCGCGTCACCGCCTCTACGGCTACACCATCTTCTCTGAGACAGACGAATTCTGGCGCGCACAAGGACTCGACCCCACAGAATCATCAACCACATTACTGCCAAAACTGGTGCAATGGATTGTCTCAAACCATCAATATGCCGATGACGACGTCTTTACAACAGACGCACCTTACGACATCCCGACAAGCCTGCTCTATCAGTGGACCACCTATCACATCCTACCCTTCCGCACGCCCGCAGAACGCCTCGTGTTCCACAGAAACGAGTTTGGCTATGATAAATCCAAACCCCTCGCCCGCACCATCCCAGTTTACGAAATCTACACCACGATGGGCAAGCCTCGACTCCTCAAAATCTACGAAAGCAAAGAATCGGAAGGCATCTACCTGAACCGCTTCCCGAAACTCGACAACGGCAGAACGACCGTCCTGCGCGAAGAATACTGCGACCCGGACAAAGTGGGATGCTTCGTCGATAGAGACCCCGACAAAGCCATCCTCAGCGACATCATCAACTGCTGCATCTATCCCATCGATGCACCCCTGTCATATAATGATAATGTACGCGACAACCTGGCAAAGCAGCGTCTACGCTTCGACGGAATGACACTCTTCCCCGAAGCCATGAGCAACGAAATCAGGCTGAAGCTCTCAAGCGACGAGAAAAACCAGGATGTCTACATACCCAAGACCAGCACCTACAACTACTTCGAAAACATGCAGATGAACGACCAAACCACATTCATCTACCTGAATGCCTACGGATACAACTGGTGCAACCTCCATAGCGACGAAATGAAAGCAAAGGGACGCTTCGAACTCACCTTCAAACTTCCACCCGTCCCACGCAGAGGTACATACGAGTTCCGATACGACGTACTGCCCAACGGCGACCGAGGCATACAGCAGTTCTACTTCGGAGACGACCCCAACCGACTGCCGGCTGCCGGCATTCCCGTAAACCTGACAAAAGGCATCGGCAGCATGAACGTTGGCTACGAGCGTGACGGCAACGACGAAGACTACAACATCGAAGTCGATAAGCGACTGCGCAACAACGGCGTTATGAAAGGTGCCAGAAGCGTCACTGCAGACGGCAGTTCCGGAGACATCGAACGCAACCGCGATTCAAACCTCCGATACATCATCGTGCGTCAGACGCTCGACCCCGACAAGACCTATTACATGAAAGTGAAGTCTGTGCTCGACTCTGAAGATAAGGAATTCTATATGGACTACATGGAGTACTGTCCAAAGGAAGTCTATGACAATCCCGAAACACCGGAAGACGTTTGGTAAAACCTTTGACCTAACGCTCTACCTCCTCTGACTTGAACTTCAAAGTGCCATTCTTATGCCTTTTGACGATGAAGATTTGGCGGCGAAGGGAATGATTGGCATGATCGAAGATGCGCTCCGAATCGAAACTCTTGCCATTGACGCGAGTCTCAAAATGCAGATGATCCGTGGTGGCGCGGCCCGTACGCCCTTCCAGGCCGACAGGTTCTCCTGCATGCAACCATTGGCCGACCTTGACAAGGTTTTGCGAATGGTGGCTATATAAGGTCTCAAGCCCGTTGGCATGGCGCAGGATAACACAGTTCCCGTAGCCATAATGAGGGCCGGAAAGAATAACTTCGCCAGGAAAGGCAGCACGGGTGGTGTCGCCTGCAAACGTCTTGATGTCGGTCCCGCCATGATTGCGTGCCCCGCCGTAGGGACTGAGGAACTTGGCTCCTGGAAGAGGATAACACCATTCCTCGGCAGTATAGTTGGCAAAGTTTATCGAGAACTGCTCGCCACCCGCAAAGGGGTCTTTAGCCGCCTCCACCTTCATCACTTGCCACTCGTCGATGTCAACCGGCCCGTCTTGAGCGTAAATCATTGAACATTGAACGTTGAACATTGACCATTGTGCAATGAACAAAAGGATAACGTTAAGTGAATAGAGATTCTTCATTCCTCATTCTTCATTTATCAGGATGCCGTTATAGTTACGCCCTGTGTTGATCGTCTCGCGCCGGGCACTGTAGAAGTTCATCGAGTTGCGCGTACAGGTGCCTTCTATATATATGTCGCTCACATCCATCTCTTCGAGGAGCCACTTGTTTGCCTCCCAGAGGTCGATGTGCCAACGCTCCGCCTTTCTTGCAATGCGCTCCATCGGAAACCCTTCGGCACGGAAGGCCTCATAGACTTCGTTGCCAACCTCGAACCATTCGAGCGAGATGCCTGGCCCGATGATGGCATGGAGGTCTTTCGGACAGAGAGGATGCATCTTCTTTATCGTCTTCTGCACGATGCGAGCCACAGTGCCTCGCCAGCCGGCATGGACGGCAGCGACGATGCGCTGCCTTGTGTCATAGAGCAGGACGGGGATGCAGTCGGCAGTCTTGACACAGACACAAAGGCCAGGCTGGTCGGTGATGACGGCATCGGTTGCTTCAGGGCGACCGGCTTCCTTCATCCAAAGGACATTGTCGGAATGCACCTGACGAGGGAGAGCAAGGTCCTCGAGCCGAAGCCCAAGGTCCTTTACCCCACTGCCCTTGCCCGTCGAAAAGGCCGTGAGCCAAGAGGGAGTCTTGTAGATAATGACATTATTCATCTTTCTGCCTGTATGACTGGTTGCGAGTACAAAGAGCGGATGATGTTAGGGCGTGCCCCCAGCTTAAAGAACAGCTGCATAAGCTCTTTTAATATCAAGCAGCCGCGAAAGAAGCGGCTGCTTTTGCCTGGCAACAGACATGTTGTAGCGTGTCTGCATATTGATGAGTAGTTCCGGGTTGATGCCTAGAGCTGCCTCAACCATCAATGCAAAGTCTGTTGTCACCGGCCGCTTGCCATTCAGTATTTCGTTGAGCTGGGTATATGGGATAGACAACACTTCCGAGAACTTCTTTTGTGTAATGTCTCTTGCTTCCAATTCTTCCTTCAGGACATCTCCTGGATGCGTGGGTATTCTGTTCATTTCCTTTTATTGATAGTGGTTGTTTATGTCTGTAACTGTGCAGATGGTTACGATAGGCTCTGAACCTTCCTGCCTTATTTTGAACTCCAGACGATAGTGATAATCAATCCGAATAGAGTAATAGCCATTGTCGAGTGCTTCAAAGTTGAGCGAATTGAACACGAACAAGTCTTCTATGCGAGTGGCAGCCATCAACGTATCTATACGCTTTTGGTATTTTACAACGACGGGCTTCTGGAAACGATACTTCTTGTTCGAGCATTTACCGTCATTGTAAAGCTCCTCGAGATAGTCTTTTTCGTACTCTATAACCATTCTGCTTGTTATTTGCCTGCAAAGATAGGAACATTCTTTGACATTCACAAATTTAGTGAAGATTATTTTCGTTTTGATGTAAAACAAAAAG
>CAMKTM010000046.1 GCA_946415695.1 uncultured Prevotellaceae bacterium
CGATAGCGGTTGATGATGGCCATGAAAAGGAAGACGAGTACGACGACTCCAATCAAAATAAGAAAGAAGGGATCCATAATGTAATTTACAATTTGACTATTTACAATTTACAATTTATCTGCGATTTTACTATTTACGATTTACGGTTCGTTTACGATTTGGCTGTTTATGGTTTTTTGTTTCGTGATAACATCATTACGTCATAACGTAGTAACGTGATAACGTATTGACGAGTCATGCCAGTTTTTCGACTATCAGGACACTTCGGTCGATGACCTTTGTCACCTTGACTTTTGTGCCGCTGGGGATGGCTTCGCCTTCTGTCTGTGCTGGAAGTTCCTGCACAGAGCCCTGGAAGCTTATCTGCACCTTGCCGCTGCCGCTGCGCCTTCCGGGGATGCGCAGATAGGTTTCGCACACCTGGCCCACGCTCTCCTCGATGCGGTAGGAGCCGTTCCCCTCCAACTTCATCAGCTGCTTATACATTATTATAAAAGCGCAAACCATGACGCAGCCGCAGGCGATGGCTGCCAGTGCAAGCAGGAAGCGGTTCTGGATGACGCCGCCCAGACAGACGCCGCCCCAGCCGACGCCCAACAGGAAGTTCACCGTGTTGCGTATCGTAAAGAGCTGTATGGCTCCGCCCGTGTCCATCGTGTCGCCATTGCCGTCGCCCAAGTCCATGCCGCCAGCGTCCATGTCCATGCCGCCGGCATCGGTGTCGCCAAGTCCGATGAGGGTCAATGTCATCTGAACAGCAAAGATGATGGAGACAACAATCGCTATCAACCAATAGGCGCGCATGTAGGGAGGCAACGCCTGATACCAATCAAAAAATGAAGTCATCATAGTTAACACGTTTTTGGGTTCTTCCAAAGTACAAAGTTAGCGGATTTTGGTCAAAAACAGGACGAGTATCGTGATTATATTACGCATCCCGCTGCTTTTGCAAACAGTAAGTATCAAAAAAAGCATTACATTCTCCGTCTTTTCTCTCCATTTTTTGTTTCTACCGACGTTGCTGCCGCCTGCGAGGCTGTCGCTTTGCGTGCGGGTGGCATGCGGCGATCTCTCTGCCCCAGTTCGCACGTTCCGCCACAGGACATGGCATGGGTTGTCCTTTGCTGCATCACGACCCAGCAAAGAACATGCCGTGCCGTGTCGTCCAAGAAGGAACGGTGTCTGAGGAAGTTTCCGCAAAAAAATCTGTACTTTTGCTTTGCTTTGCAAAAAAAATCGTACTTTTGCACAAGTCATTCACACACCACGCCTGTCATGCCGTGATAAATCAGTTTGAACCATGAGTCACCTGTTGCATCTCTTTGATTTCTGTCCCAAATGCGGAGCGAAAGCGTTCCGTGAGGACACGGAGAAAAGCAAGCGCTGCGAGGCTTGCGGCTTCGTCTATTTTATGAACCCAAGTGCATCGACCGTTGCCGTAATCGTCGATGAAACGGACCGTCTGCTGGTTGTCCGGCGAGGCAAGGAGCCAGCCAAAGGGACGCTCGACCTGCCGGGCGGCTTCTCCGACTGCTACGAGACTGGCGAAGAGGGCGTCCGCCGAGAAGTGCTCGAAGAGACTGGCCTCGTCGTCACCGAATCGAAGTACCTCTTCTCGCTACCCAACATGTACCGCTACTGCGGGCTCGACATCCCTACGCTCGACCTCTTCTTCCTCTGCCGCGTGAAAGAGACGGAGGGTGCCACGGCCATGGACGATGCGGGCGAAGTGCTGTGGCTGCCCTGGCATGAGGTCAAGGCCGAAGACTTCGGACTGAAGTCCATCAGCCGCGGCGTGGCACGACTGATTGCGTTGCACGCTTCCGGACAGATTGCGCCTCCTCAAGAACAGCATTAGCAGATTTTTCCGCTTTTTCCCTTCTCTCTTAATACTTTTTTTTGTACTTTTGCAGAGTGAAAGCACGAAATCATGTGTTCGACTTCCTGTGCGGACTGTGCATCATACGTATGATTTGCCTGCACATCATGGACTTCTGCGGTTTAGGAGAGGTCGGGTGGTGGACGCACGTCATGGCGTGGAGCTTCTACTTCATGTCGTTCTTCTTCTTCAAGGCCGGCTACTTCAATAAAGGCACAGGGAATGGCTCGACGAAGGACTATGTCAAGGACCGGACGGAGCGTATCCTCATCCCTTATCTGTCGGCCGGCTTGATAGGAATGGCGCTGTACTT
Source organism: uncultured Prevotellaceae bacterium (assembly GCA_946415695.1). GTDB lineage: Bacteria > Bacteroidota > Bacteroidia > Bacteroidales > Bacteroidaceae > Physcousia. Next base: position 2,193 of record CAMKTM010000046.1, read on the forward strand.
CGCCTTCCTGCCCTTCCTGCTCGACAGGTACCACAAGCCCATCGAGCCTCTGGCCTGGGAACACATCTGGCAGACCAGCAGCTTCTACGGCAACCGCCCAACATGGTTCCTGTTCTCGTTCTTCGTGACGTATTTAGCTGTCCACTTCCTCGAGAAAGTCAGAGGGCTGCATTGGGTGGCCGTTCTCTTTCCGCTGGTTGGGTATTACCTTTTCCTGAAGGGCAATCCCCTGTGGATGGACGTCAACAACGTCTTCATGGGCATCTTTTTCTTCTACCTCGGAATGCTGTGGAAGCATGTGACGAACAGAGTCCCGCGCTCAATGATGCTCTGGATCTCTGCCTGCATGATAGCCGTGTTTGTTGTCCTGAACATCACGTTCCACGGCGAATACACGATGTCAACCAACACGTTCCGCGGCAATTTTCCCGCCACGATGCTCAGCATGATACTGGCCATCTGCGGATTAGCAGGCCTGTTGACGAGCCTGAACCTGCCCCAGGTGCCCGGCATCTGCTACATCGGCGAGCACAGCATGGTCTATTTCATCTCGCACTACCCTATGCTCTACTACTATAAGTTCATGCATCTCAGCTTCGGGCGCAGCATCTGGGACAAGCCGGACGATGTGCTCATCCTCATTCCCGTCATCTTCGGCCTCTGCACATGGATGGTGCCATTCGTGGAAAGAGTGCCGTGGCTGAGCGGGAGAAGACCCCCTCTAACTCCCCCTTAAAGGGGGAGGATGCAGGCGAACCTTCAGCAAAGGAAGCCTCCCCTTTAAGGGGAGGTTTGGAAGGGTCTGTTGAGTCTGATAAATGATTAAACCTTATATATACAATAATAACTATGGTAATTGGATATACTGCAGGGGTGTTTGACCTCTTCCACATCGGGCATCTCACTTTGCTGAAGAATGCCAAGGCGCTGTGCGACAAGCTGATTGTCGGCGTGACAGTAGATGAACTGGTGCTCTACAAAGGGAAACATGCCATGATTCCCTTCTCGGACAGAATCGAGATTGTGCGCAACATCAAATGCGTGGACGCAGCTGTCCCGCAGTACGACATGGACAAACTGACCATGTGCAAGAAGCTCGGGGCCACCATGCTGTTCGTCGGCGACGACTGGTACGGGACGGAGAAATGGAAGGAATATGAGAAGGCTTTCACGGAGGCTGGCATCAAGATTGTCTATTTCCCCTACACCCACGGCGTGTCCTCGACAAAGATAACGGAAGCATTGAAAGCTGTTAGGGATAAAGATTAAAAAACTACACACGATTATGGTAAACAAGGATTTCTGTTTAAGCTCCTATATGGCGTTCCGCTATATCTGGAAGGACGGCATGGACTTCTACAAAGGATTCCATCACAAGAACTATTGCGCCATCCCCGATGCAGAGCGCATCCCCGTGAAGACTTCGGAGGACATCGACAGGCAGATACAGAAGCAGATTGACGCTCTGTACAGCCGCTACGACAGCATCGGCATCCTCCTCTCGGGAGGCATGGACAGCGCCAACATCGCCGCTTACCTCAAGCCTGGCAGCCACGCCTACACCTTCGTCTCCGACACCGGCGTCTTCGACAAAGACCTGGAGCGTGCCAAGACTTACTGCAAGAAGCTGGGACTGGTGCATCACCTCGTGGAGATTACGATGGACGACTACAGGAAGTACACCTCCATCGTCATGGCAGCGAAGGCTGCTCCCGTGCATAGCATCGAGCCGCAAATCTACAAGGCTGCCATCATGGCAAAGAAGGACGGCGTGCAGATGATACTTGTGGGCGAGAGCGCCGACCTCATCTTCGGCGGCATGGACAAGCTGATTTCGCCGCAATGGACCTTCGACGGCTTCGTGAAGCGCTACACCTTCCTCGAGCCCTCGCTCGTGCTGAAGAATGCAGTGCCGCAGGACGAACTCTACGAACGCTATCGCATCGATGCCGACCACATCGACTACATGCGCTTCATGGACGAAGTGTTCTCCATCGAGAGCAGCAGCTCCTACCTGAATGCCTTCGGCGTGGCCGGCTTGCCCTACTACGACCCCTATGCCAAGCTGGTGATGGCAGAGCCGCTCGACATGGAGCGCGTAAGGAACGGCGAGCCGAAGTACCTGGTGCGCGGACTGTATGCCATCAAGTATCCCGACCTGGAGATACCCTTCAAGATTCCCATGCCAAGGCCCGTGGATGCCGTCTTCAAGGACTGGGAAGGTCCGAAGCGCCCCGAGTTCCGCACAGACATCCCCATGGCAACGCTCACCGGCAACCAGAAGTGGCAACTGTGGTGCGCTGAGCAGTTCCTCAATCTCTACGACTGAATATGAATACCGACTCCGAAGCACTAAAGGCGCGGCTGCTGGAAGTGTTCAGCTTCGCTAAGGACTTCTTCCGGCAGCACGGCTTCCGCTACATCGGCTGCGGCGGGACGGTGCTGGGTGCTGTCCGTCACAAAGGCTTCATCCCCTGGGACGACGACATCGACCTCTACATGCCGCGCCGCGACTACGAGCGTCTGCTGAGCTTGGGAGAAGAATTTCAAGGCACTGGCTACGAACTCCTCAACTGGACGACGCCAGGTTACTACATGCCCTTCGCTAAGATTGCCGACCTGAGAAGCACGGTCCAGGAGTTCAAGCACTTGCCTTTTACGTTCGGGGTCAGCATCGACATCTTCCCCCTCGACGAGTTCGACGAGCCGGACGACGTGATTACCGCCCGGCAGTACCGCAGCCACTACTTCTTCGACAAGTACCTCAACGCCGTAAGCCACTACACCTTCGGCGACATGATGCACTCCCTCTTCAAGGGCGACGTGCATCGCCTCGGCGTTCAGGTGCTGAGCAAGTGGCGCGGCCGCAATCCTCAGAAGTATCTGGAAGCGTTCCGAAAGTTCGAAGAAACCTACAAGCTTGGCGGCGAAGGCCCCAAATGTGTCTGCGTGACGCAATGGGAAGGCCGCATCTTCCAGTCAGAATGGTTCAAAGATGTCATTGAAGTGCCCTTCGAGGACACCACGCTCATCATTCCCCGCGCCTACGATGCCTACCTTCGCACTCTCTACGGCGACTACATGGAACTGCCTCCCGAAGAGAAGCGCATCAGCCATCCGCACTACCTCATTTCAATTCATAATTCATAATTCACAATTCATAAATAACATGAGTTCGACGGAAAAGGAATCATTGCCCGTCGTCCCCAAAAACGAGGCACGCCTTTATTGAAATAAGAGCGTGCCTCGTTAGAAATCATCCCAATAATGATTTCGTCATTCCGCCTGCGCCTGAGGCTTGCCGAAGAACTTACGTTAATTAGGCTACGCCCTGCATTCAAGCGAGAGATTATGAATTGTGAATTGTGAATTATGAATTGTTAGGTGCCACTTTCTTCGTTCCCAGGGCATTCATGTACTCCATGTAGCCGGCACCTTCCCAGTTGTCAGTCTTGGCACTGAGATTGTCTATCATGCTCACGACGATGGCTTCCTGCGTGCATGGCACGACGGGACTGCCGAACTCACGTGTTCCGTGATGCGCCAGGACGCAATGCACGATGCGCTTCGTCTCCTCCTTGTCGATGCCCTTGCTCTCGAGGATGTTCTGCAGCCAGTGCGCCCCGATGTAGATGTGGCCGAGCAGGTACATGTCGGGCTGACTCTCGCCGGTCTTGCTGTACTCATTCATCTTGCCACAGTCGTGGAAGAGTATCGCGATAATGCAATGCTCCACTTTCACCTCGTAGGGTAGGCAGGGATAGAGCCCTTCGAGCATCTTGAGCATCTGATGTGTGTGGTTCAGCAGGCCGCCAGGAAAGGCGTGATGCATGGCTGTGGCTGCCGGATATTGACTGAATGGCTCGTAGAAACGGTTGGCAAATTCCTCGATGATGCCCATCAAGGTCTTGTCCGAGCAATAGCTGAGGAGCTTCTTTATCGTGTCGTCCCACACATCACGACGAATGGGCCTGGGCAACAAGTTGTAGAGCGGATGGTCGAACAACGGCTCTCCGCCGCACTTCAGGTCGCGGAAGTCGCACGACTTCTTGCCGTCGTTGTCCTTCAGATTATAGAAGAAGACGAGTTGTCCGACCTGCGGCTCTGCCGTCGGCTGCATGTCCCAAACTGCCACATTGATGGTCTCGAGGAGGTTTGCCACTTTCAGCGAAGCATAAGGCGACCCAGTCTTCGTGGTGCCGTTACTGCGACTGATGACGAGATATTCTGTGTTGTTCATATTGACAGTTACCATTTGTTTGTTTCTTAATTTATTGGAGTTTTCCTTCGCAAAGTTACAAAATTTCCTTAACTTTGCATCGGAAAAGCGGAAAAAAGACGCGGCAAAGTATTAAATGGTTAATGTGAGATGGTAAATGATATAGATATTTTCTACATGAAACAGGCTCTTGCTGAGGCCAACGAGGCTTACAAGCAAGGCGAGATTCCGATTGGAGCCGTTGTGGTGTGCAGGGACAAGATTATCGCAAAAAGCCACAACCTGACTGAACTTCTGCACGATGTTACCGCACATGCCGAGATGCAGGCCATCACCGCGGCGGCGGAGCATCTCGGCGGCAAGTACCTCAACGACTGCACGCTTTATGTCACGGTGGAGCCTTGCGTAATGTGTGCAGGAGCCCTCGGTTGGTCACAAATCAGCCGCATCGTATATGGAGCCCCCGACGAGAAGCGCGGCTACTCCCGCTTTGCGCCCAAAGCCCTGCACCCGCGGACGCAAGTCACCGCTGGCGTGATGGCCGACGAATGCACCGAACTGATGCAACGCTTCTTCAAGGAAAAGCGATAGAGGCTCTGCCTACTTGTTAATATCTGACCTTGAAGTAGTCGAGAAAAGCCTTGTATGCGTCTTGGGCAGACAAGCAGGTATCCATCAGATAATCATTGATGTGCCCCCATTCCTGCAAGCCGCGATAATAAAACATCTTGAGTTCGTCTGTAATGATGAACGGCACAATGTCGTTGGCCAGACATTCTTTGAACATCAACAGCCGCCCCACTCTGCCGTTTCCGTCTTGAAAAGGATGAATCCGCTCGAAGCGAACATGAAAGTCGAGGATGTCCTCAAGAGTATGTTGACAACGGCTGCCGTATTCGCTCAACAAGCTTTCCATGTGTGCGTGAACGTCCTCGGGAAGACTTGTCTCCTGCCCCGCCACCTCGTTTGGCAACTTCTTGTAGTTACCAACGGCAAACCAGTCTTTAAGGCTATCTGAAGTGCCCGATTTCAGCAACAAATGAAGTTGTTTGACGAAATCTTCCGTCAGCTTTTCCTCTGCATGGTCGATGATAAAGTCTATGCAGCGAAAATGGTTGAGGGTTTCAAGGATGTCGTCCACATTGACTGCTGTATCGCAAGTGCCGATAGTGTTTGTCTCGAAGATATAGCGAGTCTGGTCGTGCGTCAGGCGACTTCCTTCCATGTGATTGGAGTTGTAAGTCAAGTCGATCTGGGTGCGGTGATAGATACCGCCCTTCAGCCTCATTGACTTCTGCTCCTTTAATGTCTTCAACAATAAATACTCCATAACACTCTCGACAAGTTTTACTTTCTTTTTCAGCCACAAAGGTACTATTTTTTGCCGATACCCGCAAGAATTGATGCAAAAAGAACTGATGTTGATGTTTTCCTTGAAATTCGAAGAGGGATTCTTCCGTCGGCTTCACAAACGAAAAATCTTTACAGACAGAAGCATTGACGAGTGGCATTTGGAGAGTCAAGGCGTGCCGCTTCTGCCAACAAGGCACGGCATGTTGGTCAACAAGGCACGCCTTGTTTGCCAAAGACCCACGTTTTGTTCACTATCTAATCACGCCAATTTTAGCAAGAAACTATGAGGATGTTGTCGCCACGGAACGCAAGACTTGCATTTATTTAACATCAACACAAAAGAAGCTCCGTTGTAAGTCGTTAAGAATCAGCAAACATTTGATTTGAGGCCGTTTCTCGCATTTTGAGCCACGAAGTGCCAGCGCGTAAAGGAAACGCCGTCAGAACGCTTGCCGTTACGAAAAATCTTGACAAGACAGCACTTTGAGATAGGTGTCTATGGCCTGACTGATCTCAGATACCTCCACGTATTCGTCGGCCGAATGGCTGCGGCTGCTCTGTCCCGGACCCATCTTTAGGCTGGGGAAGGGCATGAGGGCTTGGTCGCTGAGGGTGGGCGAGCCGAAGGGCTTGCCGCCAAGCGCAACGATGCGCTGCACGAGGGGATGGTTCGCATCGATGCTTGAGGAACCCAACCTGAAACTGCGAGCCTGAACTTCCGACTTAACATTTTTGCCGATTTCATCGAATAATTCGCGGTTCGTGTAACATTCATTCGAGCGGACATCCACGGTAAAAGTGCAGGTGTCGGGCACTACGTTGTGCTGCGTGCCGGCATTGACTATCGTCACCGACATTTTGACCGGTCCGAGCAGGGGCGAGACTTTCTCGAACTTGTGGTTGCGGAACCATTGGATGTCGTCGATGGCATGGTAGATGGCGTTGTCGCCTTCGTCGCGTGCAGCGTGTCCCGCCTTGCCGTGAGCCGTCACATCGAGCACCATCAGACCTTTTTCGGCGATGGCTGGCTGCATGCCCGTCGGCTCTCCGACGAGTGCAACATCTATACATTTACCATTTGACAATTTACCATTTACCATTTTTTGAATCGATGGCAAGACACTTTCTATGCCGCCTTTTCCGCTCACTTCCTCCTCAGCACTCGCCAGAAAGACAAGGTTGTAAAGCCCCCTCCCTGCTCCCCCTTTGGGGGAGTGCTTTGCCAATTCGGCGAAAACATGAAGCAAAGAGACCAGGCTGGCACCATCATCATTTGAGCCAAGCCCATAGATGCGGCAGCCCTCCCTGGTTGCTTTGAAGGGGTCGCGCTGCCAGCCAGCCACAGGTTTCACGGTGTCGATGTGGGCATTCAGCAGCAAAGTCTGCTTCTTGTCGTCAAAATCGGGAGCAATAGACCAGAGATTGTTCCCTTCTCGCTGTACCTTGAGCCCGAGTTCATCCTGCATATAGTCCTGCAGGAGGTCGGCAGCAGCCTGCTCTTCCCTGCTGATGCGTGGCACCTCAATGAGCCTGCACAGCAGCTCCACCGCCTTCTCAATTATCCTTTCATTTACCATTATATCATTTACCATTTACTATTTGACAGCGCATAGTTACAATTAAGTGGGCAAAAAACAAATATCTGTTGTGTTATTTTAGAACATTCATAACCAACTTACGCAACTCTTCTTTGTTTGGCAAGAACAATTCGTACTTCGAGACAAAAAGATTAGAATCCATTCCGTATGTAGCATACTCAACCAGAAGTTCATCTTTGTAATGGCTCATTACTATGCCTATGGGAGGATTATCACCCTCCACATTCTCCTCTTTGGCAAAATAGCCCATATACATATTCATTTGGCCTATGTCCTTATGCTTCACGGCACCGCGCTTGATGTCTATGAGAACAAAGCATTTGAGTATTCGGTGATAGAATACCAAATCGACATGATAATGGACATTGTTAATCAGCAGCGGATATTGGCGGCCAACGAAAGTAAAGCCTTTGCCCAACTCCAACAAGAACTTCTGCATGTTGTCTATCAGTTTCTGCTCCAATTCTCTCTCTTTATATCGCTTATCATCGATTCCAAGAAACTCCAGTGTGTAAGTGTCCTTCACCACATCTTGAGCAGTCTGTATCTGCTGCCCTTTATGAGCTAACTCCATCACTCCCTTCTTATCCTTGCTAAGTGCCAATCGCATGAACAGCCCACTTTCCTTCTGACGATGAAGCGCATCTACTGTCCACCCTGCTGCCACACACTCATTCAGATAGAACTCACGTTCCAAAGGATCATCGATAGTAATAAGTTCGCAGATATGTGACCACGTTAATTTTTCAGACGTCTGAAAAATTGAAAGCACGGATTTGTCAGATGTCTGAAGAATTGGGAACATTAGGTAGAACTTCCGCATATTGTTCAGATTGGGGTGGCTGTAGCCTCGCCCAACCCTTGCCCGAAGTATCTTGGCAAGGCGCGAAAGCAAGCTTGACCCATACTTTGCCCTTGCATTTCCTTTTTGCTCGAACTCCACAATGTGGCGACCAACATTCCAATACGTAGACTTCATGGTCTGGTTGATGCTGATAGCCAACTGCTGTTTGCCCTGGTCTATCACCGCCACAATCCTATCTGCAAGTTGCATCAAGTCTGAATCAGGCACCTGTATCGCTGTCTGTTTTGTTATATCCGTGGCTTTATTCTTTTCCATAATCTATATTGATTATTCATCATACATCTCACACATGCCCTTAACTATTTCCTTCATCCTTTTTCTCATGGAAATAGGCTCCAGAATCTTGAAGTCCTCACGATGTGAAAGGATCTCTTGCTCAAAATCGTATGTTGGCCTTAGGTCATATTCAAAAATTGAATACTCGGAAGTCATTGTGGTTTCTTTCTGTGAATGATGAAGCGGCAGAGAACGCAAGTATTTCACTTGACTGCGAGCCACCTTTATTACTATATGTTCGCAGGGAATCCCATCTTCGATGATGATGCCGAAGGAGTCGCGATAGTATTCGTTGATGTCAAAGTCCGCAGGATATTTGAAAGTCTTCTCCACAATAGTCAACGAACCGATGCGGTCAGTTGCATATATCAGAATCTTCTCATTGTCTAATGGACGCCCAACAATGTACCAACGTTGACGAAACAGTTTTAACGCATAGGGCATGAGGGTATGTTGCGTTGGAATTTCGCGGTCGAAACTTTGATAGCAAAACGAGATGAGTTTGTTTTCGCGTAGAGCTTGAATGATATCTGGCAAGAATGGTTCGCTCGAAGGAATCCGTTCCAGGGCAATACGGTTTCCAATGTCCTCTGCTTCTCTCACGATGGAACCGACCGCCACACTGTTTACAAGCCATCGGCGAAGTTCTCCTTTGCGAAAACTACTGTCATCCTCCACATGGTAGGTGTTGTCACGCTTGTCACAGATGATGTTCAGGTTAAACAGCATTTCGATTTCCTTGCGGTGATAATCGAACGTGCGGCGAGGAATTTCTTTCCCATCATACAGATAGCAGTCGCGCCACCGCTCATTCAGTTCCTTCAACGTGATGCGCTTCGCTCTGTAGATAGTGGTGAGTTCCCAGATGTAACGAGCAAACAGATATTTTGCCATAAGAGATTATTATTGTGCAAAGATACAAAAAAGATTGAGACTGCGCAATGATTTTGCCAAAAGTTTTGTAACTTTGTAATCGCATTAAATAATTCCCTATTTTATGAAATACAATTTTATCAAACTTGAGAGAATCCAAAACTTGCGTGATATATGGTCACATGAAGCCCATCATTTTACACACTGGGTAGCAGACAATGGTCTAAAGATTCTAAGCGAAGAACTTGGTATTAGTGAGATTATTGACCCTGTATGTGAAGTATCGGTTGGCAGCAAAAGAGCCGATATTGTAGCAAAACTAAAAGAAGATAACAAGGAAGTTATTATTGAGAACCAATTAGAAGCAACCAACCATGACCATTTAGGGAAAATAGTTACTTATGCAGCAGGCAGGCATGAAGCCGCCATCGTGATATGGATTGTAGAAAGAGCGACTGTTGAATATCGAAAAGCTGTTGATTGGCTTAACAAAAGAACAGACAACAACATAGATTTTTACCTTGTTGAGATACAATTATGGAAAATTGACCAAACAAATCTTCTTCCTCGTTTCAATGTTATAGTACGTCCTGCTCCAAAAGAAACTTATAGAGAATTATCGGAATCAGACAAGTTCTTTGTGGATTTTTGGACCGAATTCAATCACTATGCAGATAGCATCCCTTATCATTTCTTCTCACCAGACGAAAATTTCAATTCCAGGCAAAAACCTCATCCGGAAAACAGTTATAACTTGAACGTCAATGGCTACAAGAATCTATGTGCATGTTTAATCGTTAGGAAGAAGGAAAAAAAGGTTAAAACTGGCATATATATTCCTAAAGACAAACAGGCTTTCGCTCAACTCTTTTCACACAAAGATGAAATAACAAGGATATTTAATTCAGAATTAGAATGGAACGAAGGAAAGAAAAATGCGTCATCTGTATTTCTTGTCAAATCATATGAAGATTTAGAAAGCGTAGAAGGACAAAACTCCATTTTCAAATGGCTATGTAACACAGCTTTGGTTTGGAAGGACATTATTAAAAAGTATTGTTAGATTTCCTTCCCATTGTGCAACGTTTTTGCCTCACCCCACATTACCTTTGCGTCATAGAAACTAAAAATGAGTAAATATGAAAGCAAAGGTAATGTGTTGTTATCAAGACTTCCAAGAGGAGGTTGAGCATTTTTTGGATCCTGACTTCGTCACTTAAAAAATAGTGATTTTCTATTTGCTTGATACAAAGTATTTTGTATCTTTGCGTCACCCAAATCAGGGTGACACGAGGCAAAAAGTCATGTTTATACGTAAGAAGAAATACCCTTCGGGAAATATCGGCGTAATAGTCGCCGAGAAAGTGAATGGCAGAATGCGTGAACTTCATACCGTTGGCATTGCTACGGACAAAGAAGGGTTAGAGCCGCTTATAGCCCAAGGTCAGGAGTGGATAGACAAGGAGAAGTCCCGACGCCATCCCCGTCTTGACCTGTTCGGTGAAGAGCGTCAGGCCTGTGAGCGTGAGTGTCAGGAGACGGAACGTGTCTTGTCCAACATCAGTAACGTGTTCCTAAACGGTGCAGACCTGCTTCTTGACCATGTCTTCGACAGTGTAGGCTTCAACAAGATCGAGGATGCTGTCTTCCGCCAGTTGGTGAAAGCGCGTCTTTCCTACCCTGCCAGCAAGGCGGCGACGGTGGAGTATCTCAAGAACCACTTCGACGAGGACCTGAATCTCTCCAAGATATACCGTTACCTTGACAAGCTGAGCAGTCGCCAGCATGATATCGTCCAGGACATCAGCGTGCATCATACGCGGAAGATACTGGGTGGAGTTGTCGGTGTGCTGTTCTACGATGTAACGACTCTCTATTTCGAGGCAGACAGGGAGGACGACCTCCGCAAGACGGGGTTCTCGAAGGAAGGCCGCCACCACAACCCGCAGATAATACTCGGTCTGCTGGTCAGCCTCGGCGGGTATCCGCTTGCCTATTGCATCCATGAGGGCAACAAGTATGAAGGGCACACGATGCTTCCTGTGATAAAGGATTTTGTCAGCAGGTATGAACTGGAAGACTTTATCGTGGTGGCAGACTCAGGCCTGATGAATAATGACAACATGTCCGACATGGAGTCTCTGGGTTACAAATATATAATAGGAGCAAAGATAAAGACAG
>CAMKTM010000047.1 GCA_946415695.1 uncultured Prevotellaceae bacterium
TGACCCTCCTCAACACGGAACTGCTGACCGTTAATCTCTACGATTGCGTACATTTGTTTAATTAATTATTTATAACGGGTTTGACCGCGGGGCGGAGCCAGCTCGTGACCCTCTTTTTCTGGCCTCTACGGCATAAATCGGCTGCAAAGGTACGGTTTTTCTTCCAATCTGCCAAATTTTTCGACAATTATTTGATGCTGGCACGGAATAATTGTCGGAGAGGCGCGGAAAGGCTGCCGTTTCTACTTGACTAAAACTTTTGACTCAAATATGTTCAGTCGGCAAAACAAAAGCAGGGGGTCACAGCATTGAATGCCCACCTACAGATTATTCTGACTGAAATAGTGCAAGAGGAATTCTTTTGAGGAATATATCGGCAGTTCGCAAAATTCCATGTAGTCACGTTTGTTGTTAGTGACAATTATTTCGCAGCCTCCTTCTACGGCACACCTGTACTGTAGCAAGTCCTCGTAGTCTTTTACCGGTTGGTGGGCAAGTGTCGCGTCCAACTGGGTACTGTCGGTTGAAAGGACGTTAATACCCTCGCGCATATCCTTAATAAGCGGCCATAGCTCTTCTTTAGGATAATGTCGGAGTATATATCCCATGTTCGCGTATGACAGGTAAGATGCATACAGTTCCACTTCGCCGCGTTCACCAAGCTCCATGATGGCTTTGGCATATATGAAATCATTGCGCACCTCACCGTAGTCAAGCAAGATGTTGGTATCGAGAAACACTTTCATCATAAGCCTAAAATATGACGTGTGCGTTCATCGTTCAAGTCAACCATGCGGGCGGCCTCTTTGCGCTTCTCAAAAAGCCGCTCTATCCGGGGAGAGAAAGTCATGTGGCTCAATTTTTCTGCAAGGAAAGCGTCATCTTTTTGCGATTCATCCTCTTTCTCTGCTGTTTCAACGACATCTATGCCAGGCAACGAATCGACGAGAAACAGCACAAGGGCGATTTTCTCTTCCCGCCCCATATTGTTGAGCAAGTCGATATAGGGTGCTATAGGGGTGTTTGCTATATTTACAGAAGTACTCATATTCGTATAATAATGCAATTCATGCTGCAAAAGTACGAAGAACAAACAATATATGCAAACTTTAGGGTTGTTTTTTTAAGGTGCATTTCGTGGTTGCGCCTAATAGATACTGTTCAAGAAGCAGGGAGCCGCGGGCGATGATGCCTGCGGCTCCCTGCATTTGGAAGGATGGGGCGCTATGAAGCTGGCGAGGGGTTAGTCTGAGACTGGCCGCACCAGGAACCCGCCGTAGCGTACGTTGTATTTCGACAGATTGACGGCGGAACCATTGATGTACAGGTAGTAGGCGTTGTTGGTATCTGACGTGTAGAGCGAAGAAGACCAGTAGAGGCTGCTAACACCGCAAAAATCGAGGTCCGTGCCGAAGACGCGACCGCAGAGGGGGAAGAAGACACGCTTGGAAATGTCGCTTGCGCTCACGAACAGCAAGCCTGCGGTGCCCGTGTAGTCTGGCTCGATTGTTTGTGTTTCACTCAGCGAATAGATGCCACCCGTTGTTATTGTATTGATGAGTTCTTGCGTTTCCTGCGACCAGGCTTCGTTACCGGTACAGGCTTTTAGCAAAGCCTTGAACTCGTCATTCATCGGCGTGCGCCAGCTACCGCCCCAGTTTGCTGTGGCAGCATCGTGCTCTGCATCGAGCGTCCCGCCTATATAGTCAGGATAAGGCTCGTCATAGCCAGAACCGTAGCCGTTCTTCCAAGTGAACCAAGCTTGGCGGTAGCGATCAAAAGGTTGCATCTTTATCGTCATGTAGCGCGGCTCAGTCTCGCCCCAAGCGAAGTAGTCGCCGCAACATGTCGTATAGTCGCCTGCGACAGTCGTTGCGCCGACGTTCATCGTCGCCCACTTCAAGCCACCTATCTCAACATAGTCGTGTCCGCTGATAACCTGCTTCACCGTCACCTCGCAGGTTGCCTTCAAACCGCTGCCGTCCTTGGCGGCGCAGGTGATGGTGCAGGTGCCGTAGCCTTTTGCCTCAACTTTGCCATCAAGCTTACTGACAATAGCCACGGCATTGTCACTGCTCGTCCAAGACACCTCCTTGTTGTCGGCATCCTCGGGCAGCACGGTGGCTGTGAGATCTTTCGTTTCATTCAGCGAGAGGCTGAGTGAGGTCTCGTTGAGCGTGATGCTTGTCACAAGCTGTGAGGGGCGCGTGGCGGTCCAGACGCTGAAGCTTGTGCTACCGAGCGTACCGACGACAAGTTCCTCTGCCGTCACATCATAAATACGGAGGATGTGCTTGAGCTTCTTCGAGGAATCATAGACAAGCACTTCGCCCTGATAAGGCAGGAACTTGTAGGTGCCGTCAGCGATGTAGTTCGTCGTGCCGTCTACGCAAAACGTCACCGTTTCGTTATGGTTCTTGTACCACTTGCCCTCGATAAGGCTGTTGACGGGTGTGAATGGACCGAAGTCTGAGTCACTGCCGATGCCGTCATAGAAGACGATGCTGTCTGTGCGGAGGCTGAATTGTGCCACCGTGCCGTCGCTCTTATAGACACGGAAGCCTTGCGCACTCACTGTCTGTAGCCCTGCAATCATCAGGACAACCAAAGAAAGAAATAGCTTTTTCATTTGCTCAATTATTAAGGGGTTAATACTTAAATGCCTTTGTTATGGCCAAGCTTACACTAACCTTTGAGCATAAGAAAAGCGCAGACCCGCCATATATTCCGCCAGGCCTGCTACAGCCTCTAATTCGCTATGGAGAAGTCTGCGCCTATTGCACAAACTTCAATGCGAATTAGAATATGCTCGTTATATCCCTTTCGAGGTAGCAGTTCGGCGGAATAATTGAGCAATATGTCTTGGAAAAGGGCATGTTTTGCCTCAATTCCACTGCAAAGATACGAAGTTTAATTCAAACTTCAAAACGAATAAATACAAAATAAAGAATAAAAGAAGAAAAAAGTTCGCGTGCGGCGTTTGCAAATGACTCTGCAATAGTTGCCCAACTACGCGTTCCGTATCATCCGTAAAATCGGTGTTCGTTACTTTGGTATCCGAGACTACGAAGTGCATCGGCAGAGGAGCGAAGCCAATACACAATGGGATTAGATGGCATCCATTGGCGTAACATTGATGAGGATGTCAGTTTCGAGAGCTTTGAATATGAGGATGCAGAACCGAATGCCTTGCAGCGATTCTTTCTGACTCATAAGGAAATAAATGTTTCTGAGTTTGCCCGGTCAATGGGAATGAACCCCACGCTTCTTCGTAATTATATCAACGGATTCAAGAAACCCTCAAAAGAACGCGAGCAGGAGATAATGGATCACATTCACAAATTAGGCAAGGAGATGTTGGTCGCATAGCTATCCTTTTCTCCATTGACTCCTTTGGCTCCTTAGAGTTTTTTGATTCTATAGCCTCTCCTAAATCCTCCCCTAGAGGGGAGGACTTTCCTCTGTGTGCTAAGGAGAATAACTCCTGGGCTCCTTGGCTCCTTAGGGTTTTAAGTTTATTCTACGTAGCTTTCCAAGAGCTTGGCGCCTTCGTCGGGGAGGATGGTGACTTCCTTCATGCAGGCGGGGACGACGAGCGACTCGCCCTGATGGAGGAAGATGCCCTGGCCGTCGGGGCTGAGGAAGCAGCACTGGCCGCTGAGACACATATAGACGCGGAAGCTGTCGATGTCGGTGTAGTCGCGCCGGAAGGGCTTGGTGAGCTTCAGCTCGTTGGTGGTGAAGAAGGGACACTTGACGAGGCTGACTACTGCGTCGCGGCTCTCGGTGTAGCTGACCTTGGGGTCGGTCGTGATGTCCTGGAAGTTGATGGCTTCGAGTGCGAGCTCTGTGTGGAGTTCGCGGAGGTTGCCGTCGCGGTCGCGGCGCAGGTAGTCGTAGATGCGGTATGTGACGTCGCTGGTCTGCTGAATCTCTGCGATGACCATGCCGGCGCCGATGCCATGTACGCGGCCGGCTGGGATGTAGAAGCAGTCGCCTTCGCTGACGTTGACCTTGTTGAGGTCGTCCTCGATGCTGCCGTCGGCTACCTTCTGAGCATAGTCGCTCATCTCAATCTTCTGGCGGAAGCCTGCGATGAGCTGGCTGCCGCGGTCGGCATCCACGACGTACCACATCTCGTTCTTGCCCATCTTGCCGTGGCGTTTGGCGCTGAGGGCGTCGTCGGGATGTACTTGTATGGAGAGGTCCTGGCGGGCATCGATGAACTTGATGAGCAGGGGGAAGTCGGTTCCGAACTTCTCTGTGTTCTTCTTTCCGAGGAAGTCGGCGCCGTAGCGGCTGACGATTTCGGGAAGTGTCAGACCTTTGTCGATGCCGTTCGTGGCAATTGACTCGGAACCTTTTACTGCAGAGACAACCCATGTCTCGGAGCCCCAAAGCGTGGGCTTGAAGATAGGACTAAACTTAAGAATTTCCAGCATAGTAATTATCTATTTAATGATTAAATGTTTTCTTTTATACTTTTATAAAAAGGAGGGTGTCCATATTTATTTTGACTGTCTGCAATCATACCACGAAACAGGGCGTCGTCAATAAGAGCGTGCCTCGTTGTCAATAAGAGCGTGCCTCGTTGGCAATAAGAGCGTGCCTCGTTTGGATACGCGACGTGGGGCGTTGCGAATTACACTGGTGAAACGATTGCGGATAGTCTCGTGAATTATTGTATGACACCTGGCCCCCGTGGGGGAAGATGTCCTTACTTGATTTGGTTCATTCTATAGACGATTCTTGCAAGCCTCAATTCCTCTTCCTTATATATATCTCCGTATTCTTCGATAGCTTTTTCCAGGTCGTCGGATTTAGCATTCTCAAAGTAATCCAAGAGTTCGTTCATGCAATCCTCGCCCAGCACCTCGTCCGTGAAATATGTGATGTCGAGACGTCGTTTCTGTTCGGCGAGCAATTCGAGGTCTTCGAGCACTTCGTCGAGTCCGAGTGCTTCGCTTTCGGCAAATGCGTCGAGCGCAATGTGGCGGTCGATGGCCGTGATGAGCTTGATTTGTTGTTTGGCCAGTTCGGAGACGGAATGTCCGGCAACCTGTCTGTCGCGCTGAGCCTGCTCCAGGAGTGAATCGATTTCAGAGACGTCAGTGTCGTTCTCGCCCAGCGACTCGTCGTCGGGAAGAGTGACGGACTTTGGTTTCTTTGCGAACTTCTTGCCCGCCGCAGTGGGAATCAGGGCATTCTTCTTCGTGACCATCTGCTTGAGGAAACCGTTTTCGTAGGCCGTGTCGATGATGGTTGACCAGAAATCGTCGTCGTAGGTTTCGCCGATGCCGAAAGTGTCTTTGTCTGTCAATCCGTATTCTTCAATCTGACGACTCCTCCTGCCCAGCATGAAATCTACAAGCATTTGGCGTTGCACAGGCATGTCTATCTCCAACAATGCCTTTATGAGTTTGACTATTGGTTCTTTAGCTTCCATTACTTTTAATGAAGAATTAAGAGTGAAGAATGAAGGATTTGCTACCGCTTATAATTATTCTCTATTCACTTTTCACTATTCATTTCCTTTCGGGGTGCAAATATAGAACAATTATCTATTGCGGCAAAAGAAATTAAGTTTTTTTTTCAAAAAAGTAAATTCAAGTAGCCGTGAGAGTGCTTTCCTCTAAAGGAAAATGAAATTTCTTTATCCGACAGGCTTATATGTCACGATTTTTATGTAAATTTGCAGCGTTTTTATCAGTAAGAAATGAATATCCTCCTCGAACCATCTTTCCAGACGCTGCACGGAACGGCGCCGTTCTCGCGCATCAAACTCGAAGACTACGAACCCGCCATCATCGAAGCAATGAGGATGGAGGACGAAGCCATCGACGCCATAGTCAACAACCCGGAACCGCCTTCCTTCCAGAACACCATCGCTCCCAGAACGGGCGAACTGCTGGAACGCGCCACAAGCATCTTCTTCAACCTCATCAACGCCAACACGTCCGACGAAATGGATGCCTTGGCACAGAAACTCTCACCCATGCTGACCGAGCACTATGCCCGCATCATGCACAACGAGAAGCTCTTCGAAAGGGTGAAAAGGTTAAAAGAAGAAAATGTCAAAGGGTTAAGCCCAGAGGAGCAGAAGCTTCTGGACGACACCTATGACGGTTTCGTCCGCAGCGGCGCCCTGCTCAGCAAAGAGGACAAGGAACGCTTTGCAGCTATCGAGACTGAGCTGGCACAACTCGGTCTGCAGTTCAGTCAGAACGAACTCAAGCAGACCAACGACTACGAACTGCACATCACCAATCCCGACGACCTCGCCGGTCTGCCCGACACGGCAAAGGATGCCGCTGCCCTGGCTGCTAAAGAAGAAGGAAAGGAAGGATGGCTCTTCACCCTCCATGCCCCGAGCTACGGACCATTCCTCACCTATGCCGACAACCGCGAACTGCGCCGACAGATGTATATGGCAAAGAACACCATCTGCTGCAAAGGCGACGAATGCGACAACAGGGAAATCGTTCGCAAGATAGTCAACCTTCGCCTCGAACTGGCACGACTGCTCGGCTATGAATGCTTTGCCGACTATGCCCTCAAAGACAGAATGGCAGGAACAACAATCCGCGTGGGCGACCTCATCGAGAAACTCTACGAGGCCTACATGCCCGTGGCAAGGGAGGAAGTGAAGTTGAGTGAGGGGCAAGGAGCAAGCAGCGAGAGGTTAGAGAATACTTTTGGCTCCGAAGCCAGCATCCCAAGCAATCCTCTTACCCCTAACCACTCACCTCTAACCCCTTTTCTGCCCTGGGACTGGCCATACTACAGCCACAAGGAGCAACTTCGCCGTTACAACCTCGACAGCGAGATGCTGCGGCCGTACTTCCAACTGCAGAACGTCAAGGACGGCATCTTCGGCCTTGCAACGAAGCTCTACGGCATCACCTTCCGGCTGCAACCGAAGATAGAGGTCTATCATCCCGATGTGGAAGCCTACGAAGTATTCGACAGCGACGGCAGCTTCCTTGCCGTCCTCTATGCCGACTTCTTCCCGCGAGCCAGTAAGCAGAGCGGTGCCTGGATGACAGACTTCCAGGAACAGTTCGTCGATGAAGAAGGCACAGACCACCGTCCGCACGTCAGCATCGTGATGAACCTGACGAAGCCCACAGAGGAAAAGCCCTCGCTGCTGACCTTAGGCGAGGTGGAAACTTTCCTCCACGAGTTCGGCCACGCCCTGCACAGCATCTTCTCGAAAGTGCACTACAAAGCCCTGAGCGGCACAAACGTGAAGCGCGACTTCGTGGAACTGCCCTCACCACTGATGGAGAACTTTGCCGTCGAGCCAGAGTTCCTGCACACCTTCGCCTTCCACTACGAGACCGGCGAACCTCTGCCCGACGAACTCATCAAACGCATCCGCGACAGTCGTAACTTCCACTGCGGCTATGCATGCATACGCCAGCTCAGCTTCTGTATGCTCGACATGGCCTATCACACTCTCAAAGAGCCGCTTGCCGACGACGTCATGGACTTCGAGAACAAGGCTTTGAGCCGCACCCAACTTCTGCCCGCCGTACCCGAAACGAACATGAGCGTGCAGTTCTCCCACATCATGAGCGGCGGCTATGCAGCAGGCTACTACAGCTACAAATGGGCAGAAGTGCTCGATGCCGACGCCTTCAGCCTTTTCCTCGAGAAAGGCATCTTCAACAAAGAGACAGCCAGCAGCTTCCGCAGCAACATCCTCTCGAAAGGCGGTTCAGACGACCCCATGCAGCTCTACAAGAACTTCCGAGGCAAAGAGCCGGACATCAAGGCACTCCTGAAGCGGAACAGCATCGTCACCGACAAACAGCAAGAGCTCGACCGACGCTATCTCCGCATGGCTCAGATATGGAGCGAGAACAGCTATTGCCAGCGCCGGCAGGTGGGAGCACTCGTCGTGAAAGATAAGATGATTATCAGCGACGGCTACAACGGCACGCCGTCGGGCTTCGAAAATGTCTGCGAAGAGAACGGCGTGACCAAACCCTACGTCCTCCACGCCGAAGCAAACGCCATCACCAAGATTGCCCGCAGCGGCAACAACAGCGACGGCTCCACACTCTACGTCACCGACTCGCCCTGCATCGAGTGTGCCAAACTCATCATACAGGCTGGCATCAAGCGTGTCATCTACGGCCGCGAGTATCGCCTCACAGATGGCGTTGACTTGCTCCGACGTGCTGGAATAGAAGTCTTGCATTTGCCAATTGGACAATCCGACAATTGTACAAATGAATAGTGAAATTGTAAATTGTGAAATTGTAAAATGAACAAGCACCGCTTTACGCCCCTCCTCATTGCCATCGGCACTGTCGTGGGTATTTTCATCGGCTCCTTCTATACCAGACATTTCTCAGGAGGCCGCATCAACATCATCAATACCGGGAGCAGCAAGGTGGGCTACCTGCTGCAACTCATCGACAACAACTACGTCGATACCGTCGATATGAACACACTCGTGGAGGATGCCATGCCGCAGATTCTCAAGGAACTCGACCCTCATAGCGGTTACTTTGGCCCTAAGGAAGCAGAAGAGTCGGTCGAAGACCTGAGAGGCAGCTTCAGCGGCATCGGCGTACAGTTCACGATGGAGCAGGACACCGTCAACGTCATGTCTGTCATCCATGGCGGTCCGAGCGAAAGAGTTGGCATCCTGGCAGGCGACCGCATCGTGACAGCCGACACGGTATCGCTCGTCGGAATGGACTCTGACGACGTGATGAAGCACCTCAAGGGCGCAAAAGGCTCGAAAGTCAAGCTCGGCATAAAGCGGCATGGCACAATAGACTTGCAGTACTTCACCGTTATACGTGGCGACATACCCGTCGTCAGTGTGGATGCCTACTTTATGATGGCAGAAGAGACTGGCTACATCCATGTCAAGAACTTCGGCGAACAGACTTATGCCGAGATGCTCGTCGCTCTTGCCGACCTCAATATAGAAGGCATGAAACAGCTCATTGTTGACCTTCGTGGTAATCGGGGCGGCTACATGCACATCGCCATACAGATGGTCAACGAGTTTCTGCCAGCAGGCAAACTGATTGTTTATACAGAAGGACGCAAAAGCCCTCGCGAGGAATTCAGGAGCGACGGTCGCGGTTCCTTCCAGAAGCTGCCCATCGTAGTTCTTGTCGATGAAGGCAGTGCCAGTGCAAGCGAGATATTTGCAGGCGCCATACAGGACAACGACCGCGGCACAATTGTAGGCCGCCGCACCTTTGGCAAAGGTCTTGTGCAGCAGCCCATGGAGTTCCGCGACGGAAGCGTCGTTCGCCTCACCGTGGCACGCTACTACACTCCCAGCGGCCGCTGCATCCAGAAGCCTTACAAGAAAGGACATGGAGAAGAATACGAAAACGACCTCTTGGCACGTTACGAGCGAGGCGAGTTCTTCTCGCAGGACAGCATCCATCAAGAAGGCGAGCAATACCAGACAAGCATAGGCCGTGTAGTGTATGGCGGCGGAGGCATCATGCCTGATGTCTTTGTGCCGGAGGACACCACAGCCTTGACATCGTACTATCGCGAAGCAGTCTTCACGGGTCTCATCCGTCAGTTTGCCTTTGCCTATTCCGACGAGAACCGCGCCAAGCTCTTATCTCTGCGCACGGCAGAACGCATGGAGCAGTATCTCCGCAGGGAGAACCTCTTGGAGAAGTTCGCACAGTTCGGCGAAAAGCATCAGTTGCGACGCCGTAACCTCATGCTTCAGAAAAGCCGTCGCCTCTTCGAACGCAACATCTATGGCAGTATAATATATAATGTAGGCGAAATGAAGGACTACCTCATGTTCCTAGGCAAAGATGACCCTGTTGTCATCAAAGCCAAAGAGATACTCGATGAAGGAAAGTCCTTCCCTGTAAATGAAGACTGAAGAATGAAGAAGCAACGCTCGACGACCGAAGGGAAAGTCAATGAAGAATTCGCTACCGCTCCTAATGTTCAATGGCCGATGATCAATGATCAGTATAATCACATCGTCATCTGTGCTCACGTCAATCCCGACGGTGATGCCATCGGTTCATCGCTTGCCTTGAAGCACTACCTTGAAAGGAAAGGCAAACAGGCGACCGTCATTGTTCCAAACATCTTTCCCGACTTCCTCAAATGGTTGCCTGGAGCAGACAGCATCCTTACCTATACAAATCAGAAGCACAAAGAGCAGGCAAAGACTGCCATCGAACAGGCCGACCTCGTTATTGTCTGCGACCTTAACCAGCCGAACCGCCTTGCCGTCCTCGAACAGGATGTCACGCAGAGCAAAGCGCCCCGCATCCTTATCGACCATCACCTCGACCCGGACAGAGACTTCTGCCAGCTCATTTTTTCCGAGCCATCAATGTGTGCCACGGGCGAGGTCTTCTGCCATCTGCTCAGAGAGCGGAATGAGTTCGACGACATCTCTCAAGACGAAGCCATTTGCCTCTACACCGCCATGATGTGCGACACGGGCGCCTTCTCCTTCAATTCCAACCGTCCCGTCATCTACGAGTACATCAGCCGTCTCCTTGCACATGGCATCGACAAAGACCAAATCTACCGCAATGTATTTTATACTGCAACCGAAGGGCGTTTGCGACTTCAAGGCTACTTGCTCTACGTCAACATGAAGGTTCTGCACGAACGGCATGCTGCCATTATGACACTCACCAACAAGGAGCGTCGCCGTTTCAAGGTTAAGAACGGCGACACAGAGGGCATCGTGAACATTCCCCTGACGATGCTCGGCATAAAGCTCAGCATCTTCATCAACGAGGATACGGAGCATCCCGGCATTATGAAGTTGAGCCTTCGCAGCGTTGGCGATTTCCCATGCGACCAGATGGCATCGCGCTTCTTTGGCGGCGGCGGCCACAAGAACGCCAGCGGCGGAAAGCTTCAATGCTCGATGGCCGAAGCGTTGGAGAAAGTCAATGCTGCCATTGAAAGTTATGCTGACTTACTGAAGTAATGACAATTTAACATAACAACAGATAATAAGATGAAAAAGAAGTATTTCATTCTGCTGCTTGCAGCGGCTTTACTTGGACAGACACCTGTCATGTCGAAGGAAAAGAAAGAAAAGGCAAAGACCGAGCAAACAGCAAAGAGCAAGGAGCAAAAGTCAAGAAAGAAGAAAGGCCAAGCCGAAGCGCCAAAGGACAGTGCAAAAGTCGAAAAGCCAAGCATCGACCGGCAGGGCCTTTTTCATGTGACAAAGCAGAAAAACGAATGGTTCTTCGAGATTCCCGACTCTCTCATTGGCCGAGAATTTCTTGCAACCGTCCGCTACACCTCTACTCCTGCCGGCACGGGCAAGTTTGGCGGAGAACAAGTAAACCAGCAGACCGTCTATTTCCAAGTCGCCCCCGACGAACAGCTGTTGCTACGTTCGAGGCTCTTCGTCAACGTAGCCGATTCTTCTGAGAACATTTACCGCGCCATTACCATCAGCAACGAGAACCCCATCATCGGAGCATTCAAGGTGGAAAGCCACAAGGACAAAGTCTATAAGATAAAAGTCAGCGCCTTCTTCAATCAGGACAACCAAGCCCTCGGACTGCCCAAAAGCGTGAAGGACGGTTTCTCGCTGCAAAACATGGTCAGCGAGATGAGTTACATTGAGGACATCCAGTCGTTTCCCATGAACACCGAGGTGCGGACGGTAAAGACATTCAACGGCGGCGGCACGAACCGCATGGCAGCAACCAGTCGCACAGGAAAAGCAACTTTTGGGCTGAACATCAGTTTCGTCCTTCTGCCCGAAAAGCCCATGATGCGCCGTTACTTCGACCCCCGCGTCGGTTACTTCGCCGATGGTTTCACAAGCTACAGCGACGACCAGCAGCGCATCGAGGGCAAGACGTTCGTAACGCGTTGGCGTCTGGAGCCGAAGCCCGAAGATGTTGAAAAGATGCGTCGCGGCGAACTCGTAGAACCCATCAAGCCCATTGTCTATTACATCGACCCCGCCACCCCCAAGCAGTGGCGCAAATACCTCATCCAGGGCGTCAACGACTGGCAGGCCGCCTTCGAGAAGGCTGGCTTCAAGAATGCAATACGCGCTGAGGAATGGCCAGAGAACGATTCCACCATGAGCATGGAGGATGCCCGCTACAGCTGCATCCGCTACCTCGCAAGCCCCATCGAGAACGCTTACGGGCCGAACGTCCACGACCCCCGAACCGGCGAAATCCTCGAGAGCCATATCTGCTGGTACCACAATGTCATGAGCCTCGTCCACAACTGGTACATGGTGCAGTGCAGCAGCATCGACGAAGCGGCACAGAAGATGAACTACGACGAGGAACTCATGGGGCAGCTCATCCGTTTCGTCAGCAGCCACGAGGTGGGGCACACGCTCGGCCTTCGCCACAACTTCGGCAGCAGCTCCACAGTGCCCGTCGATAGCCTCAGGGACAAAGCATGGGTGGAGGCCAACGGACACACACCAAGCATCATGGACTATGCCCGCTTCAACTACGTAGCGCAGCCGGAGGACGGCATCTCGCGCATCGGAATCTTCCCGCGCATCAACGACTACGACAAGTGGGCCATCCAATGGGGCTACACCCCGATGCTCGATGCAAACAATGAGGACGAGGACCACCGGCTGCTGGAGCCCATGACCGTCAAGGCACAGCAGAACAAACGGCTCTGGTGGGGCAACGGCGAGAGCGAAGAGGGACAGGCCGACCCGCGACGACAGACGGAAGACCTTGGCGACGATGCCGTCAAGGCAAGCCACTATGGCATCCTCAACCTGAAACGCGAAATCATCGCCCTGCCGGAATGGACTCAGGACAACGACAAAGACCTCTATTGGGAAGACATCCACACGATGTACAACCACATCCGCACGCAGTTCCTCCGCTACATGGGGCACGTCGCCCGCAACATCGGCGGCTACAGGATTAACTTCCAGCCAAAGGGGTCCGTCGAGGACGTCTATGTGCCGCAGCCTCTTGACAAGCAGAAGGCTGCTTTGGACTTCATCAACGAGCAGGCACTGAAAGAACCCGTTTGGCTTCGCGATGTAAGCTACGCCCGCCGTCTCACGGCCAATCCCCAAATCCTCAACAACCAAGTCGGAGAAACCGTCATGACGAACCTGATGAATCGCTTGGACTACCTCAACGACCTCTACAGGCCGCAAGCCTATCTTGCCGACCTCACCAAGATGGTATTTACCGAGCTGGACAACAACAAGACGGTAACGCCTTACCGTCGTGCCTTGCAGAACACGATGTTCTTCCACTTGAGCCGTGCCTACGGCAACGGCAACCAAGCCGTTCGCCCCGCCGTGCTCTACACATTGCAGCAACTTGAGCGCAAGACGAAAGCTGCAGCACAGACGGCCGCTGATACCGAAACCCGCGCCCACTGGGCCAGCCTCTATGACCAGATAGGTCGCCTCCTCTGCTGGAAGTAAGCGTTCATCTGTCAGAACCGGACACCAATAAAATAACGTAAGTTCTTCGGCAAGCCTCAGGCGCAGGCGGAACGACGAAATCATCATT
>CAMKTM010000048.1 GCA_946415695.1 uncultured Prevotellaceae bacterium
TCCGCATCGCCAAGAACGCCAAGGCTGCAGGCTTCGATGCCATCCACGACACCGTCCACGAGATGGCAAAGGACGAAGCGCGTCACGGCGCCGGCTTTGCCGGACTGCTGAAACGCTACTTCGGCAAGTGATAAGGGCGCGAAGAAGTTCGCCCCTGCCGCATCGCAAAAAGAACGCCCCTGAGCTGTCCGCAGCTTCGGGGCGTTCTGCTTTTTTTGCTTATTGGAGTCATTAGGTCGCATTTCCCTTTGCTTTTCAGCCCACAGCTTGTTGTTTGCTTTTACATGTATAAGCAATTGCTTGTACATGTAAAAGCAATTGCACGTACATGTACAAGCAAACAACTTGCCTTGCTGCATCATGCTAAACCTTGTCGATAAGTGTTGCGGTTCGCCGCAATCGCGTTAAGTCAAACCCAAAAAGAGAGGGGAGCAAATTGCCCCCCCCTCGTTGTGACGCCGAAAATGATGTCCGGCAATTCTACTTGACAAGAATCTTCTTGCCACCGACGATGTTGATGCCGCGCTGCATCTTCTGCAGGCGCTGACCAGCGACATTGTAGATGGCAGCATTCTCCTCATGGCTGATGCCTTCTATGCTATCGGCAATAGGCTCGCGGTAGTCGCCTGTCTTGACGAGTTTGACGGCATCTAATTCAAGGAAATGTTCGGTGTAATCGATGTCGTATTCGGTGTATTCGTTCATTACGACCAGCGATGCTCCTGCTGGAATGGAAACGCCTTCGATGACCTTTGTTGATGCTTCGAAAC
This sequence comes from uncultured Prevotellaceae bacterium, assembly GCA_946415695.1. GTDB lineage: Bacteria > Bacteroidota > Bacteroidia > Bacteroidales > Bacteroidaceae > Physcousia. Next base: position 771 of record CAMKTM010000048.1, read on the forward strand.
GTTCCCATGCAGGAATGGTGAGGTCTGAATAGATGAAGACTTCGCCATCTGCTGTGCGATAGCCCAGGGCAAAGGGTTTTGTCTCATCTTCATAGATGTCGTTGCAGGCATAGATGCTGACGCTATAGGTTCCTGCTTCTGCTATGGGTTCTGTCCAGACGTATGATTCGGGATTAAGGACAACGCAGGTGCCCTGTGAGAACATAAAATTAAATGGTAAAATGCTGGCAGAGCCTTCTACCTGTCCGAGACCGGTGAAGCTGTTGCTGTCATCGTCCGAATCAAGGGCAAGGTTCTCAAACTCTGCGTAGTAGGCTACGGTGGGGTCTTCGCTGTAGAGAATGACGGCACTGTAATAGGTCTTGCCGCCCCGAACGACCGGAGTGATGTTGGCAGGGAAGGTGAATATCTTTATGTTATCTTCGGTGGGGGAAGTGAAGTAGAACTTGCCGTCCGAGCCGCGAAGTCCGTTGGCAGGACAGATGTCGAGTTCTTCGCCCTCGAAGAACTTGCCCGTATATTGTGCGAGACGTTCCATGCTGCCGTTGGCCACGCAGTTCAGCGTAGCATAGTAGGCTTCCAAGCTGCGGAAGGTAACGGTAATGACGTTCTCTTCTTCGTTTTCCGAGAGGATTACTTCGTCGCTGTTGTCCGACACGTATCCATATTTCGACTCGCCGTCTGCTGAGAGAATCGACCTCTTGTCGTACTCCAGCATAACGACTTTGGTGCCAAGCCTTCCCTCGCCTGTCCGAGCTTCCTTCAGTTCGTTGCCTTCTGCATCGACATACTTGACGGTGTAGGCCACGAGGGGTCGCATAGTGAAGTAGCCGGGTGCGCTTGTGCCGCCATCGGGACGGGCGTAGGTGGCATCGATGATGTTACTGTCGAAGGACGTACCCTGACCGCCGACCAGCTTATTGCACCCCGAGAACATATACTCGGAAGTGGCTGAAGCGGTGCTCCAGTCGTTGTCGCAATAGATGGTGGTCAGGTTCGAGCAACCGGAGAAGAGGAAGTCCAGTTTCGTCACATTGCTGATGTCGAACGAGTTGACATCAAGCGACTGAAGTGCACTGCAACCCATAAACGTGCTATACATGTCTGTCACTTTGGCGGTGTTCCACGAGCTGAGGTCGAGTTCCGTCAGCGACGAACACATGCAGAACATATTGTTCAAGCTCGTCACGCTGGCAGTATTGAGGTTCTCCAGTCCTTCGATGGTCTTCATGTTCTGCAGGCTTAGGAATGTCCATGATTCCGAAGTGCCGCCAAAGAACATGTTTTTGAAGGAGCTAAGCGACGCATTCTTCATCGAGGGGTCGATGACTGCCTTGAGCACCTTCTTGTAGTAGCTTGAGAAGCGCGATGCATCGGGGTTGCCAACGGGGTCGTAGAGCTCCGTGATGCCTGTGCGGGAATCCATGTTGTTGTCGTAGTAGTAAGTGAGTGTGCCAGTAGCTTCGGCAAATTCGGTATAGACTTGTGGTGCCACGGAGAAGTAGCCGGGAGCACCCGGTCCGCCGTCGAGACGGGCGTAAGTCACGTCTGTCACGTCGCTATCGTAGGCTGTCCCCTGTCCGCCGACGAGCGATGTGCAGCCTTCGAACATGTCGGGGCAATAGGCGCTTGAGTTGCTCCAGTCGCCATTGCAGTAGATGGTCGTAAGTGAAGAGCATCCACTGAACATGACTGAAATGTTCTTGGCATTGCTTATGTCGAACGAAGAGACGTTTACCGTCTGAAGTTTTTTGCAGGAAGCGAACATCAAGCGCATGTCTTGGACGTTCTGAGTATTGAACGAGCTGAGGTCGAGCGAAGTCAGCGCAGAGCAATTCCAGAACATATAGCCCATGTCTGTCACTTTCTCTGTGTTGAGGTTCGCCAGTCCTTCGATGCTGGTCAGTGCGGACAGCGAATTCATGCTCGGAGATTCGGGATTCAAGTCAAATCCGCCGAAGAACATTGCCTGCATCGAAGTGAGCTGTGCGTCCTTCATTGAGGGGTCGATGACGGCTTTGACTATCTTGTCGTAATAGCCATTGAAGCGGGCGGCAGTGAGGTTGTTGACGGGGTCGTACACTTCTGTGATGCCCGAGCGGGAATCGCGCTTCGTGTCGAAGTAGTAGGTCAGCGTGCCAGTGCTTTCGTCGAACTCTGTATAGACTTCGCCATAAATCTTTCCCTTCTCGGTGAAGTACCCGGGAGCACTCGTTCCGCCATCGGGACGGGCGTAGGTCTTGTCGGTGAAGTTCTCATCGTAAGCTGTTCCCTGCCCGCCAACGAGGGAGGTGCAGTCAAAGAACATGTCCTCGGATTTAGCCGTTATGCCGCTCCAGTCGTAGTTGCAATAGATGGTTGTCAGGGATGGGCAATTCAAAAACATATCTGAGAGGTATGTTGCATTGCTAAAGTCGAAAGAGGAAATGTCAAGCGTTTGCAGTCTTACACAAGAAGCGAACATTCGTATAGAAACATCCACATTAGAGGTATTGAATGAACTTAGGTCAAGGCTCGTCAGCCAAGAGCATCCCTCGAACATAAAGGACATGCACGTTACGTTCTTTGTGTTGAATGAGCTGAGGTCGAGCGCCTGCAGCGAGGAACAAGAAGAGAACATACCATACATGTCTAACACCTTTGATGTATTGAACGAGCTGAGGTTGATTGAAGGCAGCGATGAGCATCCGGAGAACATATTCTGCATATTCGTCACGTTCTCTGTATTGAACGAACCGAGGTCAACCGAAAGCAACGAAGAGCAATTTCTGAACATACTGTTCATATCCGTCACGTTCTTCGTGTTCCAGGAGCGGGTGACGAGTATCTGTACGGAGCTGCAATGGTCGAACATATAGCTCATGTCTGTCACGTTCTGCGTGTTGAACGAACGGACGTCGATTGAGTTCAGCGAAGAGCAATTTCTGAACATCGAATTCATATCCGTCACGTTCTGCGTGTTGAACGAGCTGAGGTCGAGCATTGTCAGCGAAGAGCATTCCCTGAACATGGATTCCATATTCGTCACGCCTGTCGTGTTGAGGTTCTCCAGTCCTCTGATGCTAGTCATGTTTTGCAAGGTCGGATATGTCCCATCATATTCGTTTATTGGGCGGCAGGAAAAGAACATGTTTTTCATCGAAGTCAAGGGAGCTTTTTTCATTGATTGGTCGATGACAGCCAAGCGCACTTTGTCGTGGTAATCATTGAAGCGGAGCACGTTGGGGTTGCCGACTGGGTCGTAAAGCTCCGTAATGCCTGTGCGGGATTTGCGCTTGCGATCGTAGTAATAGGTTAGGGTGCCTGTCGCTTCCACGAACTCGGTATAGACCTCTCCCTTCTCTGTGAAGTAGCCCGGTGCACTGGTGCCTCCGTCGGGACGGGCGTAGGTGGCGTCTGTAAAGTTGATGTCGTATTTTGTTCCCTGTCCGCCAACGAGAGAGGTGCATCTACCGAACATGTGCTCGGAGTTAGCCGTTGTAGCGCTCCAGTCGTTGTTGCAATAGATGGTTCTCAGGGATGTGCAACTCTGGAACATGTCATGAATGTCTATCGCTGTATGTATGTTGAACGAAGAGATGTCGAGCACCTGCAGGGAAGAACAGTCGGAGAACATATAGCTCATGTGATATACGTTCTCAGTATTGAACGAGCTGAGGTCGAGCGACTGCAGCGAAGAGCATCTACTGAACATGCCATACATACTTGTCACGTTTGACGTGTTGAACGAGCTGAGGTCGAGCGCCTGCAGCGAGGAGCATCCATCGAACATGTCATACATTTTTCTAACGAGTGACGTATTGAGGTTCTCCATTCCTTCGATGCTGGTCATGTTTTTCAAGTACAGATACTCTTGTGCTTCTGCATCTCTGCAGCCGTAGAACATGTAATTCATCGAAGTGAGCGGAGCATCCTTCATCGAGGGGTCGATGACGGCCTTGAGCACCTTGTCGTTGTATCCCTTGAAGCGTACTGCATTCGGGTTGCCGACGGGGTCATACACTTCCGTGATGCCAGAGCGGGAAGCCCGCTTGCTGTCGTAGTAATAGGTTAAGGTTCCAGTGCTTGCAACGAACTCGGTATAGACCTCCCCTTCCTCTGTGAAGGAGCTTGGTGCGCTCTGTTCGCCGTCGTACTCTGCCAAAGCCGTCTGCATTCCGAAGATGGCCAACAGAAGAGCAATTAGAAAGTCCTTTCTTTTCATAATAATTGATGTTTTTATAGTTAATAATGTGTGTAAGTTTCTGCGAAGATACGAGTATTTTTTCATTTATGCAATTCTTTCAAGCATATATAGCGCTTATTATGCATTTTTTGTAAATTCATCTAAAAGAACTATAGTATCTTTTGCATGACTGCGACCGAATGCCATCCTTCGGGACTGTTCAGCCAGTCCTGCAAGGTGGCCGTTTCCCTGTATCCGCTCTTCCTGAAAAGTGCCAGCGATGCCGCGTTGCATTCCGGCACAAGGGCGTAGAGCTGATGGATGCCAAGATGGGCAGAGACGTACCTGGCAAGCAGACGAAGGGCTTCCGTTGCCAAGCCTTTTCTCTGCCAGCCTGGTACGATGACGATGCCGACCTCTGCCCGATGGTGAAGAGGCTCGTAGTTCTGCAAGTCAACAAAGCCCACGCTGATGCCGTCTGCGGTTTCGATGACTAGTCGCAGCTGGCGGTCGCGGAACACATCGTTGCTGCTCTCGGCAATGTATTGTTTTAAGGCATAGCGGGAGAAGGGCACGGATGTCTGTCCCAAAGGCCAAAGCTCGGTGTCGTTCTCGATGAGATACATCAGGTCGAGGTCCTCGGGCTCTACGGCTCTTAACCTTAAAAGATTACTTTTCAGCATGATGCTTTGTATCAATCAAAGGAAAGATAAAGGCAACGGCGAGAATGCCAAGTCCCCAAAGTTGCGTCGTTTCACCGTACTTGAACCAAAGGAAAAGCACGAAGAGGGCCACTGCGACAAGAAGCGCCATGCGCAGGTAGGCATTCACTTTCCTGTAACGAATGGCGAAGAAAGCTGCCAGCAAAACTAATGCCGAGCAAACGAATGTCAGGATGTAAGTTAGCATAGGTTATTGATTATTGAAGATTGATTATTGAGAAGTGCTAAGGTTGTTCTTTGCTGCATCGTGACCCAGCAATTGCTGCATCGTGACGCAGCAAAGAACATGCCGTGTGATGTTGTTACTTTCCAAACGGGACACGTCCGGCGAGGGCGCGCCCCAATGTCACTTCGTCGGTGTATTGCAGTTCGTCGTTCTGTGCGATGCCGCGAGCAATGACGGTCACTTTGATGTCAAATTCTTCGAGTTTTCGATATATGTAGTAGTTTGTTGTGTCGCCTTCCATGGTTGGGCTGAGGGCAAGGATGACCTCTTCCACCCCACCCTTCCTGATGCGTTCCACGAGGCTTTCTATCTGCAAGTCGCTCGGCCCGATGCCGTCCATGGGGCTGATGACGCCGCCAAGGACGTGATACAAGCCTCGGTACTGCATCGTGTTCTCGATGGCCATGACGTCCTGTACGTCCTCCACGACACAAACCATGTGGCTGTCGCGCGTCGGGTTGCTGCATATCTCGCAACATTCTTCGTCGCAAATGTTGTGGCAAACGCGGCAGTATCTTACGCCTTGACGCATGGCGACAAGGCTGTCGGCCAATGCTTCGACCTTGACCTCGTCCTGACGAAGCAGGTGCAGGGCAAGTCGCAGTGCCGTCTTGCTGCCGATGCCGGGGAGGCGGTTGATTTCCGTCACGGCTCTTTCGAGAAGTTGTGAAGAATAATGGGTCTGCATCATCTCTAAAGAACGCCTTTGCTGGATGGAAGCTGGAAATGTGTTACGTCTCGGCGTACTGCCATTCGCAGGCTGCGAGCAAAGGCTTTGAAGATGCCTTCTATCTTGTGATGCTCGTTCTGCCCTTCAGCTTTGATGTTGAGGTTCATGGCGGCGCTGTCGGACAGGCTCTTGAAGAAGTGCAGGAACATCTCGGTCGGCATCTCGCCTACCTTCTCGCGATGGAACTCGGCATCCCAGACGAGCCAAGGACGGCCCCCGAAGTCGAGTGCGACTTGGCATAGGCAATCGTCCATGGGCAGGCAATAGCCGTAGCGCTCTATGCCGCGCTTGTCGCCAAGAGCTTTGCGGATGCACTCGCCAAGGGCCAGAGCCACATCTTCTATTGTGTGGTGTTCATCGACATTCAGGTCGCCGTTGCAACGGATGTAGAGGTCGGTCATGCCATGTTTAGCAATCTGCTCCAGCATGTGGTCGAAGAAGCCGAGCCCCGTCTGTATGTCGCTCTTGCCATTGCCGTCCAGGCAGACACGCACCTCGATGTTGGTCTCCTTCGTGGTGCGCTTGACTTGTGCTGTACGTTCTCCTGCAAAGATGAGCTCGGCAATCTTTGCCCAGTCCATGCCCTCTGCCAAGATGAGGCTTCGGCAACCCAGGTTCTCGGCGAGACGTGCATCTGTCTGTCGGTCACCAATGACAAAACTGCCTTCCATGTCGTAGTCGCCGTTCAAATAGGCTGTGAGCATGGCAGTACCTGGCTTGCGTGTCGGAAGATTGTCCTCTGGAAAGCTGCGGTCGATATGGATGGCGTCGAAGGTGATGCCCTCGCCTTCGAGGATGCTGAGCATGAGGTTGTGCGTCGGCCAAAAAGTCTCCTCGGGATAACTGTCTGTGCCGAGGCCGTCCTGATTGCTGACCATCACGAAGAGGAAGTCGGTGTGCTGGCGCAGAAAGCGCAGGGCACTGATGGCTCCAGGCACGAAGCAGAACTTCTCGAAGCTGTCAATCTGCTCGTCGGCAGGCTCCCGAAGGATTGTGCCGTCACGGTCGATGAAGAGAATCTTTTTCATTGAAGATTGATAGATTTGTTTTTCACCTTTTCACTTTATTATTTACTGAAGTTTCGGATGCTCCGGAAGACCTGTGTATATAAGCTTGTACACATTCCTGCAAATAATGGTTAAGCATTCTGCGAATAATGGTTAAGCATTATTGTCATAAAGGTTAAGCATTATGCGGATAATGGTTAAGCATTATTTGCAGTACCCCTTTGACTGTTTACAGAACACCCGAAACATAAATTATTTAAAGAAGCGCAGTGCTCCCAGCAGTTCGTTATTCTCCTGCCGCGTGCCAATCGTGATGCGAAGGCAGTCTTGGCAAAGCATGACGCGATGGCGATTGCGAACCACGATGCCTTGCTCAATGAGGTAATGATAGATAGCATTCGCATCGCTGACCTTCACGAGCACGAAATTGGCATCCGTCGGAAAAACCTTAAGCACGATAGGCAATTCCGCCAAGGCTGGCAAGACATGCTCACGCTCTCGTCTGATTTGTGCCAGCCAGCCGTCGATGGCAGCAATGTCGCCAAGCAATGACAAGGCTTTCTCTTGCGTCAGCAGGTTGACGTTATAGGGATACTTCACCTTATTGAACAGCCCGATTATCTCCTCGCTAGCAAACGCCATGCCGAGTCGGATTGCTGCCGATGCCCAGGCTTTGCTGAAAGTGTTCAGGACGATAAGGTTCGGATAGCCGTCGAGCATGGAACGGAACGGCTGTTGGGTAGAGAAATCACAATAGGCCTCGTCTATCACCACGATTCCCTCAAAGCTTGTCAGCACCTCGTGGATGGTTTCGCGGGGAAAGTCGTTGCCTGTAGGATTGTTCGGCGAGCAAATCCAAATGACTTTTGTCTTAGCGTCGCATGCATTCAGCAGGGCTTTAGTGTCGAGCTGCCAATTGTCTGATAATGCAACACTTCTATACTCCACGTCGTTGATGTCTGCACAGACTTTATACATGCCGTAAGTGGGAGCGATAGCCACCACATTGTCCTCCTTTGGGTTGCAGAAGATGCGATAGACGAGGTCGATGGCCTCGTCGCTTCCGTTGCCAAGGAATATCTGCGAAGGGCGTACACCTTTCAGGGGAGCGAGGCGTTCCTTGAGCTTCTCCTGCAAAGGGTCGGGATAACGGTTGATAGGGTCGTTATAAGGATTCTCGTTTGCATCGAGAAAGACGTGTGCTTCCCTGCCCTTGAACTCGTCTCGGGCACAATGATATGGTTCGAGCGCCCAAATGTTCGGGCGAACAAGTTTGCTTAATTCGAAGTTCATAATTCAGAGTATTTTGAGTGAAGAGCGTTCCGCGCATAAAAAGCGCGCCCTGGTGCTAAAGCATTCAAGAAGAACGAAGCGTGAAGGATAAAAGTAACTATGCGGTGGAAGGAAAATCTATTTCTTTACAATGTTAAGACGAAGGCTCATGGCGTTCTTATGGGCATCAAGGCCTTCTGCCTCTGCCATGAGCTCCACGGCACGGCCAATGCTCTGTATGCCTTCGGGGCTGATGTGCTGGAAGGTAATCTTGCGGCAGAAACTGTCGAGGTTCACGCCGCTATACGCCACGGCATAACCGTTGGTGGGCAGTGTATGGTTCGTGCCGCTGGCATAGTCGCCTGCGCTCTCTGGCGTCAAGGGGCCAAGGAACACGCTGCCGGCATTCACGACCTTCTGTGCCAACTCCATGTAATTGGCCGTCTCGATAATGAGGTGCTCTGGAGCATAACGGTTTGTAATCTCCATCATCTCACTGTCATCGCGAACCACGATTGCTTTGCTGTGTTCGAGGGCTTGGGCTGCGATGTCCTTTCTGGGCAGGAGTGCCAACTGCCGTTCCACCTCGGCTTCTACCTTTTTAGCCGTCTCGTTGCTCTTGCAAACGAGCAACACCTGGCTGTCCGGGCCGTGTTCCGCTTGGCTGAGGAGGTCGGCTGCCACGAAGGAGACGTTGCTCGTTTCGTCGGCCAAGACTTCCACTTCGCTTGGTCCTGCTGGCATGTCGATGGCCACGTCGTGCAGGCTGACCTGTTGCTTGGCGCACATCACGAACTGGTTGCCCGGGCCAAATATCTTATAGACCTTCGGAACACTTTCCGTTCCATAAGCCATTGCGCCGATTGCCTGCACGCCGCCAATCTTGTAGATGCGATTGACGCCAGCCGTACGTGCTGCCACGAGGATGGCGGGATTTACAGTCCCATCTTTTGCAGGAGGCGTGCAGAGCACAATGTCCTTACAGCCTGCTATCTTGGCTGGCGTGGCAAGCATGAGCACCGTGCTGAAGAGTGGCGCTGTGCCTCCCGGTATGTAGAGGCCGACGCGTTCTATGGCAACTGACTTCTGCCAGCACTCCACGCCCCGCGTCACTTCGATGTGCTCGCCTTCGAAGCGTTGAGCAGCATGGAAACGCTCTATGTTCTGATGTGCAAGATGGATGGCCTGCTTGAGTTCTTCGCCGACAAGCCTTTCAGCCGCAAGCATCTCGTCTTCTGTAACAGCAAGATTGTCAAGGCGAACTTTGTCGAAGCGCTCTTCATACGCCTTGACGGCAGCATCACCTCTTTGCCTGACGTCCTGCAGAACGGCCGAAACCGTGGCATTCAACTCGGAGGCATCGCGAACAGGCCGCTTCAGCAAAGCGTCAAGCTCGTCTTTTGTAGGATATGTGTATTTTTTCATTGGCCTTTTGAGAGAGAAGTCTTTACGGAATCATTTTCTCTATGGGCACGACGAGGATGCCTTCTGCGCCGAGCTGCTTCAGTTCACGAATAATCTCCCAAAAGCGCTTCTCGTCGATGACGGTATGAACGCTGCTCCAGCCTTCCGTGGCAAGAGGCATCACGGTGGGGCTCTTCACGCCCGGCAGCACGGCGACGACATCCTTCAAGCGGTCTGTAGGCACGTTCATCAGCACGTACTTCTTGTCCTCGGCAGCCTTGACGGCCTCAATGCGGAACAGCAATTCGTCGAGCACCGCACGCTTCTCTTCGTCCAGACACTTGTTGGCAATAAGGACGGCTTCGCTCTGCATCACGGTCTCCACTTCGACGAGGTTGTTGCTGACCAGCGTCGAGCCACTGCTGACGATGTCGAAGATGGCGTCTGCCAGGCCGATGCCGGGGCTTATCTCGACGCTTCCCGTGATGACATGGATGTCGGCAGCAATGTGGTTCTTCTGCATGAAGCGGCGCAGAATGGCGGGATAGCTTGTGGCTATCTTCTTGCCTTCGAACCACTTGAGCCCATAGTAGCCGCAACCTTTAGGCACGGCCAGCGAGAGTCGGCACTTGCTGAAACCCAGCGGACGCACCACTTCGGCATCCTCCGCCCTTTCCTCAAACTCGTTCTGGCCAACGATGCCCAGGTCGGCCACACCGCTTGCCACGCTCTGCGGAATATCATCATCCCGAAGATAAAGGATTTCCACAGGGAAATTACTACTCTGCACCAAGAGCGTACGTTTGCTGCTGCTCACCTTGATGCCCGCCTCGGCAAGCAAGGCCATCGTGTCCTCGAAGAGACGTCCCTTCGACTGTACTGCTATTCTCAAAACCACCTTATCCATTTACCATTTAACGATTTACTATTTACTGTTTATTTTAACGATTAACGATTTACCCCTTACCAGACCTTCTCTGACTCCCCTCTATGGGGAGAAGCAGTCGCTCGACGAAGTCAACTCCAGGCGAAGGAAGCCTCCCCATAGAGCGGGAGCTTTGGAGAGGGTCTTGGGAAGTTAGAGAGGGACTCCCATTCTTTCGCGTGCAAAGATACGACAAAAAGTTGAAAGAATAAAGAATCGTCCTAAAAAGATTTACCTTTCCCTATGGAACAGACCAGCCTCCGCAGCGCAAAGGACGGAACGAGCTGCTGCACTCGCCGCCTCGCCGCACATGAGAAAAGAACATACGGCACGGCATCTTCTTTGCTGAGTCGTGATGCAGCAATTGCATGGTCATGTACTTGCAATTGCATGGTCATGTACTTGCAATTGCATGGTCATGTACTTGCAATCAACGACCCCTGCGAAGTTGAAAGGGGAAAAGCACGAAAGGCGTGAATTAGCTTTGCTGTGGGGTGGAATTAAGAGAGAATGCGCCTACAGAATGCAACGTAGGAATTTTCAAGGCGGGCAATTTCGTAGGGCTGTAGGCGCAATGAGAAGGTGCCCGACAACTCGTCGAGCCCGAAAGCGACTTTAATGATGCTGGCAAGATTGAAGCTGCTGCCCGTGCCGCGCTTCATAAGCAGACGTGCCACCTGTAGCACGTGCCGACGGTCGTGCTCGATGTGGCGAAGGCCGCGCAGCAGCAGGAAAAGGCAGGGAGGCGTGTCGGTGCGGACGAGATATGCTATCTGCTCGTGTCCTTGCGCTATGCCCATGGCACGGAACAATTGCTCTATGTCTTCGGGCTTGCTGACAGTCGGCATCAGCAAGAGCAGCACTTTTTGTTTCTCGACGTCGTTGAAAGAAGCGGCAAGGCGCAAGAATGCTTCGTCGGAAAGTGAAGCAGTGCCCTTCGCCAAACGCGTCAGGAATGTTTTCATAAGGGTGATGAGGTATGCTCGGCTGTCGTGCCTGACGAGGGCCTCCGTCATCTGCCAAAAGACGGGAGCCGGGCAGTCGGCAAGCAAGCGCTCGCCAAGCATATAGCCGGCCGTCCGCTGCAAGCTTCTGGAAAGAGTGGAGAGCAGGCGGACTAAGGCATCTGCATCGCCAGCCAGCAGGGGAGCCTGCAATAGCGGCTCTAATGTCTTGTTATAATGATGGTCGGAAAGCAAGGGCAATGGGAACGGTTATTGCTGACTCTCGGAGGGAAAACTGGGTTCCGGCAGCGTGAATTCCATGAGTTCTTGCATGGAGCCGTTGAAAATGTTGCAGTCAACAAAGCCTTTGATGCCCGCCACTTTGCCGCAATCGGTGTGCTGCCAGAAAGCCCATTTCCCTTTGTACTCAAGTTCTTCCACATAGTAATGTGCTATCCAATAAGGATAGGCATCGAACTCCGGCGTGTTGAGGTACTGCATTTTGAACTTGTAGCCCGTATAGAGGATGGGTTTCACGCCGTATGCTTTCTCTGCCATGTTGAGCCAGATTTTCGCGTCGTGGCGCAGCTGTTCGGGTGTCAGGTCGCCCTTCTTCTCGATGTCGAGAACAGGGGGCAGGTCGCCCGGTTCGAGCTGGGCTATCTTCAAGTAGAATTCCGCTTGCTTTCGTGGGTCGATGCCTGGCACGAAGAAATGGTAAGCTCCTCTTATCAAGTCGTTTCGCTTAGCATTTGCGAAGTTCCTGTTGAAGTTGTCGTCGAAGAGTTTTTCGCCCTCTGTTGCCTTGATAAAGACGAAGCTGACGGGTGCGTCACCGATGGAAGCATTGCGCAGCTTCTCCCAGTTGATGCCTTCTTGATAGTGGCTAATGTCAATGCCTCGCACCTCGTATCCCTCAGGATAAGTCGGTTCGCCGTAAATGGCACGCCACCGAAAGCTGAAGGGGTCAACAAAAAGGTAGTAGAAGAAGCCGATATAGGCAACTGTAACAAGAATGCCTCCCAGCCAAAGCAGCCAGGAGGGGAATCTACGGAAGAAACGAAAGACCCCCCATCCCCCTTTAGGTGGAGTTTTCTTTCCTCTCTTCGTTTTCCTTGAGTGGCGTTTTACTCCCTTTGAAGGGGGATGGGGGGTCTGTGTCTTCATTTATGCTTGTTCCAAAGCCAGCGTCTTGGTGCACTGGTCGCACACTTCGCTGGGACCCCAGTACTGGATGGGACCGGGATAAACGTAGCAGGTGTTCTTAGCCCACTCTT
>CAMKTM010000049.1 GCA_946415695.1 uncultured Prevotellaceae bacterium
CGTCGAGCAGGGTTGTGATGGCTTCCTTGTCGAGGTGCTGACCGATGAAGACAAGTTTCTGCATCCGGTCTCCATACGTTTCGTCCCAGTCTCTGCGAAGGTTCGGGTCGCGCTGTTTCATGGCTTCCAGTTCGGCGGCAGGCATGGTGGCATACCACTGTCCGACGTTCTGGAGCTTCACCTGTTTGCCGGCCTGCTCGAAGAGGTAGCAGATGTCTTCTTCGCCCTTGAAGTAGCAGATGCCTTTGGCGCGGATGATGTTCTTGGGCCAAAGTCGTGCAACGAACTGGTCGAACTCGCTGAGTCGCATGGGCTGGCGGCGATAATAGACGAATGTTCCGATGCCGTACTCTTCGGCTTCGCCTTCGTCGTGGTGGTGATGATGATGATCATGGGAGTCATGGGAGTCATGGGAGTGATGGGAGTGATGGGAGTCGTCATCGTGGTCATGTTCGTCATGTTCGTCATGTTCGTCATGGTTCTCATGGTTCTCATGGCCTCCATTATCCTCATCATCCCCATCCCCTTCGATTGCGGCTATCCATGTTGCACTGGTGGCCACCTTTTCGTAGTCGAAGAGGTTTGTGTTGAGCAGTTTGTCGAGTTCTACGTCGCCGTAGTTGCAGGGGATGATTTGTGCTTTCTTCTGAATGCCGCGAATGATTTGCCGGATGCGCTCCAGTTCGTGTGGCTCGACATCGGCTGCCTTGTTCAAGAGGATGATGTTGCAGAACTCGATTTGCTGTATGACGAGGTTCTCTATGTCTTCTTCGTCGATGTCTTTCTTGGTGAGGCCTGTGCCGCAGTCGAACTCATCCTTCAGTCGCAGGGCGTCAACGACGGTGACAATGCAATCAACGTACGGCACGCCGTTCTTCGTGACTTCCGGTGCCATGCGTGCCATCGAGCAGATGGTTTGTGCGATGGGTTCTGGCTCGCAGATGCCGCTGGCTTCGATGACGATGTAGTCGAACTTCTTGAGGGCGATGATGTCATAGAGTTGCTGCACGAGGTCCATCTTGAGCGTGCAGCAGATGCAACCGTTCTGCAGGGCGACGAGGCTGTCGTCCTGTCCGCCCACGATGCCGCCTTTCTGGATGAGGTCGGCATCGATGTTCACTTCGCCAATGTCGTTGACGATGACGGCGAAGCGTATGCCGCGGCGGTTTGAGAGGATGCGGTTCAGCAGGGTTGTCTTGCCGCTGCCAAGATAGCCTGTGAGCAGCAAAACAGGAACATTGTAGTTTGTCATTTAATTATTTACTATTTAATTCGAGGTGCAAAGATACTAAATTTTTAAGAATAAAGCATGAAGTATGGGGATTTTATTTGCGGATTGCAAAGAAAGTGCTAACTTTGCGCACAAAAAGCAAACTATCAAGTATTAACAAACATGCGAAAGTCATTATTATTACTGTTTGCCTTTGTGGCAGTTTCTTTACTTCAGGCTCAGACGCCTGAATACTTTGAACCTTATAAAAAGATTAATCTCCGATTGCCGAGTGTGCCTCTGTTGGTCAACGACCCATATTTTTCGTTCTGGTCGCCTTACGACCATCTCTACGACGGCACAACCAAGCACTGGGACAACCAGCAGAAGGCGATGGACGGTCTGCTCCGCGTTGACGGCAAAGTCTATCGTTTCATGGGAGCGCAGCGCAACACGAAGCTCATAGCCATTGCTCCGATGGGAAGTAAAAGCTCTTACCAGGCCAAGGTGCGAAGCAGCCTGACCTCTGCGATGACGGACACCTGGATGAACCTTGACTTCTCCGATAGCAATTGGCCGACGCAAAAGGGACCTTGGGGCACGCAGCATGACTACTCCTATGTGCCGGTCAACTGGAGCGGCGACAACACCGACCGCTACATCCGTCGTCACGTCACGCTTACGGCCGACGACCTGAAGAATGATCTCTGGATCATCTATTCCCACGACGACAAGTGCGAACTCTACGTCAATGGCGTGCAGATTGTCAAGGTGACAGAAGAGAAGTGGAACCAGAACGTCAAGGTGCATCTGACAGGTGCTGCCCGCAACGCTCTTGTCGAGGGAGACAACGTCATTGCCTATCATGTGCACAACTCGAAGGGCGGAGCATTGGCCGACTTTGGCCTCTACAGGAACGCTTTGGGCTTCCATCCTGGCTATCGTGCCATTGCCGGAGCCGGCATGGCCGACGAAGGGCCGTGGGAGGCAAAGACAAAGAAGAGCGGCATCAGTGGCACCACCTGGACAAAGGAGGAATACAACGATGCGTCCTGGCAGACAGAGATGGGTGCGTTCGGCACTCAGAACGAATATCCCAATGTCAATACCAACTGGACGGCATCAGGCAGCGACTATTTTATCCGCCGCTATGTTGAGCTCACTGCTGATGACCTGCAGCAGGAACTCGCCCTCATCTTCTCGCACGACGATGTCTGCCAGGCTTACATCAACGGCAGACGCGTTGTGGATATTGGCAACACCTGGGTGCAGAATGTCGTGTATAACCTCACGGAGGCTGACAAGGCGGTGCTCCATGAAGGCACAAACGTGATAGCCTACCACGTGCACAACACGACGGGCGGCGCCCTGGCCGACATCGGTCTCTATGCCAGCACGACGGGAGAGACGAAAGCCGTGCAGAAGGCTCTCGACGTACTGCCCACAAGCACTTACTACACCTTCACCTGCGGCCCAGTTGACCTCGACCTCGTCTTCACGGCACCCTTCCTCATGGACGACATCGACCTGATGTCAACTCCGATTAACTTCATCTCCTATCAGGTCCGCTCCAACGACGAGCAAGAGCACAACGTGCAGTTCTACTTCGGCACGACGCCTGAAATGACGGTCGATAACAACGGGCAGGCCACCGTCACCACCCTCGTGAACAATGCCGGAAGGCAGTATGTCAAGAGCGGCAGCAAGGACCAGAAGGTTCTCGGCAAGGCCGGCGACCTCATCACCATCGACTGGGGATACCTCTACCTGCCCAACGTGAACGGCACCGTCTCCGTAGCCGACCAGGACCTGACGGCTACCACCTTTGCCACTACGGGCAAGTTGCCCCAAAGCACCTCGCCCTTTAACAGCACCGAAGAAGGCGACATGCCACAACTGTCGTTCATGCACGACTTCGGAACCGTCGGCCAGGCCAGCAGCTACATGATGTTCGGCTACGACGAAATCTATGACATGCGCTACATGGACGTCAACTACAAAGGCTATTGGGCACGAAACGGCAAGACCATTCAGCAGGCATTTGCCGAGTTCCAGCAGAACTACGACGACATCATGATGCGCTGCAAGGCACAGGACAAGGTCATCTACGACGACGGCCTTGCCGCAGGCAATGACAAATACGCAGAGGTGCTCTGTGCCTCATACCGCCATTGCATCGCCGCGCACAAGATTTTCCAGGACAACAAGGGCAACCTGCTCTTCTTCTCCAAGGAGAACAACTCCAATGGCTGTGTCAACACAGTGGACCTCACCTATCCTTCTGCACCCCTCTTCCTGCTCTACAACACCGACCTGATGAAGGGCATGTGCACCTCCATCCTCGAGTATTGCGAGAGCAGCCGCTGGGGCTTCAATTTCGCCGCACACGACCTCGGAACCTATCCCCATGCCAACGGCCAGGTCTATGCCCAATGCTTCCCGGGAGCTAACGGCGAGTTCGGGGGCAACATGCCCATCGAGGAGAGCGCCAACATCGTCATCCTGGCTGCTGCCATCTCCAATATCGACGGTAATACCGATTGGGCCGACCGCTATTGGGGAACACTTACCACATGGGCAAATTATCTTGTGGAGAACGGACAAGACCCAGAGAACCAACTCTGCACCGACGACTTCGCTGGACATCTGGCCCACAATGCCAACCTTGCCGTCAAAGCCATCATGGGCATCGCTGGCTATGCCATTCTCTGCTGGCAGCGAGGCGACAACGAAGCATACCATACCTATCTTGATAAGGCAAAGGAAATGGCTACAGCATGGGCCAGCCTCGCCAAGGACACCGGCTCGCCCGTACACTACAAGCTTGCTTACGACCGCAGCGACACATGGAGCCAGAAATATAATATGGTGTGGGATAAGGCGTGGAGCACAGGACTCTTCACCGACTTGGTCAAGAATCAGGAGTACAACTTCTATATGTCCAAGCTAAACACCTATGGTCTGCCCCTCGACAGCCGTTCCAGCTACACCAAGAGCGACTGGGAAATGTGGACGGCAGCATTGGCCCGTACCGACAATTACTTCCTCCGCATTTCCAATCTCGTCTGGAAGTACGTCAACGAGACGCCCAGCCGCGTTCCCCTCTCCGACTGGTACTATACCGACGGCAACGGCAGCATGTGCGCCTTCCGTGCCCGCAGCGTCGTAGGCGGACACTGGATGAAAGTCTATGTCGATAAGATGCTTGCCGGCGACATCGGCACCCCCATCGCCCCCATCTGTGCTGAAGGAGAAGACAGTCAAATGGGAAATGGAAAATGGGCAAATGGTAAATGGTACGACCTTACCGGCAGACAAATAGAAAAGAACAATACGTCGCACGGTATTTACATCAGCAACGGCAAGAAGCTCGTGAAATAATGCCAGCCATCCCACGGTGCGTTTATTGCTTGTACATGTACGTGCAATTGCAAGTACATGACCATGCAATTGCAAGTACATGACCATGCAATAAACACCCCCTGCGAAGATGACGATTAATGCAAGAGGAGGAGCGTGTCATTATACAACTATATTATGACACCTCCTCCTTTCTTTTGTCCAAACCACATAAGGAGAGCCGAGCAAACCCCTTCCCCTTTTAGCCGTTCTCATGCAGTGTCAGGTGTTCTTAACACTATTTAACGCCTCTTATCGCGCGCATGTACATAAAATTTATTACCTTTGTCACGATTATGCGTCTGAATGACCGTTTCGGCGTTGCCAGCAAGACCATAAATACAATAGGCAAAAGACATTGTAATCACAGAATAAAGATAAACAAATACCAAATAATTAACTCATTTTTATTAACAACAAAAAAAAACGTGATGAAAAAACTATTTACTCTTGCTGCTCTGCTCTGCTCGGCAGCAATGGCACAGGCCCAGGTGACGTTCACCTGTACGGCAGGTAAGAATTTTGGTCAGGGCGAAGGCATTGACAAGCTCTTCGACGGCAATACCGGCACCAAGTACTGCAACAATGCCGGCGATGGCTGCTATGCACTCGTCACAGCCTCTGAGCCTGTCTATGTATGGGGCTACGACATGACCACTGCCAACGACAACGAGGCCTATGGCCGTCTCGTAACGAAATGGACGCTCTACGGCACCAACGACGAATCAGTCGCCGCCGACCCCAGCTCTAGCGAATGGGTAACTCTTTCCAATTTAGGTTCAAACAGTTTCGTGCAGAGAAAGAACTTCTACAAGCAGCGCTTCTTCTGCGACAAAGGTACATCAGGAACTGCCTACAAGTACTTCAAGCTCACACTCGACGCAGGCGGCTTCATCCAGATGTCAGAGTTCTCTTTCTGCTATTCGGAATATGCCATTATAGATTATAACTGGCTCGAATCTTCCAACGAAAACTCAAAGAATGCTTTTGACGGCAAGCCCAATCCGAAGTGGGAAGGTAGCAACCTTGCCGGCAACTGGATGACTATCGAGACTGCCGACCAGAAGGCACATTCTGTCAGGAGTTATTCTTTCACCACAAACGATGATGGTGATTGGAACAACCGCGCTCCGAAGGAATGGCGTCTCGAAGGCTCCAACGACAACACCAACTGGACAATCATCGACGAGGTGACAGGCGGTGACCCTATTGCCAATGAGAACTACAAGACTTTCGAGTTCGTCCCCTCCAACATCAGTGACGAGTTCCGCTATGTCAGGCTGACTTTGATTTCCATGAAGGGCACAGGCTGGACGCAGATTGGCGAATTCCATGTGGTCGCTGATGAGAATACCACTGCAAATTATTACACAGGCCTTGTCAACAAGGCATTGAACAATCCCTTCGATCCGGGCACAATGAGTTCAACCGACATCTGGTGGGTTGAGTACAACACTATTTTCACGAACCTCAATGCTACTCTGGAGGCTGCCATTAGCTCCGGCGACTACTCGACTCTTCAGTCAAATCTGGATAAGTTGGAAGTCCTCGTGCCTCTGATGACTCAGATTAAGAATGGTGCGGATGTTGCATTAATTGATGGCACACTATGTTGGGGCGATGGCCACTATTCTCAGTTGCTTGACCGCAACGAGACCACCAAGTGGGGCGGCAACTACAGTGGCAACGTGGGCAGTCCTGAACACGTTCAGTACGTCATCTTCCGCCTGAAGGAATCATTGAAGCCTTACTTCTACAAACTTATCACTGGCAACGACACAAAAACCAACCAGGGCCGTAACTGGAAGACTTGGACGGTCTATGGTGCCAACTTCACTTCCGCAATTGATGCAACGCCCAACAATGCTGGTTGGGTGGAACTTGACAAGCGTGAAGACATCAGTGAGCAATATCTGCCCATGGAGAACTTCTATCCTGCAATGTTCGACTTCAACCAGGGCGTTGCAGAGCCTTATTACTATTTTATGGTGAAGGTCTTCGAAGCTCACAGTGGCACTCAGATTCAGATGTCCGAGATGTATCTCTGCACAGAGGAGGAGTTTGAAGCAATGCGTAAGCCACTGGTAGATTATTTCGATGACTTCGATACGACAAGGGCCATTGAAGCTGAAATGGCAGACGAGCTGGAATCCTTTAATACTAAGTTTGCTCAATTGAAGACTACTGCCGATGCCGTACAGTTGACTTTGCTTTACAACGAATGTGTAGCCCTGCGTGCATTGCTCGAAGCTTCTATGAATTACATTGAACTTATCGCTCAAGCTAATGTTGTTGACGGCTATGTCCAGATTGACAGTGCCAGCGACTTGGTGCTCTTTGCCAAGTGCGTCAATGGTGGCAAGAACGACCTGAAGGCTGCTCTTGTTGATGACATCCAACTGACTGCTACAGAGATGCCCGCTCCCATCGGAAACCTCAGCAACCCCTTCAAGGGAGTCTTCAAGGGTCAAGGCCATGCCATCAAGGGCTTCACTTTTAGCGATACAGAAGAGAACAATGTCGGTCTGTTCGGCATGACCAACGCCGCCACCATTCAGGACGTTGTGCTCAAGGGAGCTAATGTCAATGGTAATGCCAACGCAGGCGGTCTTGTAGGCAACGCACAGAATTATTCACTCATCAAGAATTGTGCTGTAATAGATTCATACGTTGAAGGTCGCGACCATGTGGCAAGCATCGTTGCTCATGCTCAAGACTCCACTGTTATCAAGAACAACTTCTCCAACTCTGAAGTAGTGTCTCGCCAGTATCAGGCAGGCGGTATGGTCGGTACCATTCTCCTTGCTGTTGTCGAGAAGAACCTCTTCACCGGTAAGGTTACTTGCAATAATAGTGGTATGGCCAGCGGCCTTGTTTCACGTATTGACGCTGTAGTAACTCCAGCTCCTATTGTCCGCAACAACCTGGTGGCTGCTACCGAAGTCAACGGTGGTGACACTTACACGCTCATTAAAGCTGACTGGAGCGATCGTCCTGTTACCTTTGCCAACAACTACATCTGGGATGGCACAAGCTATAGCACAGGCGATAAGATGGTGAACAAAAAGAACGATAGTAATGGTATGCAGATATCTCTGAGCGTAGCAACAACTATGGAGTTCTATACAGATTCAGTTGCATGGGATATGACGAACGATTGGAAGTTTGTGGCAAGATATGTATTCCCCGTGCTGGCTTACATGGATGCTGTGGTTCCTGTCGAGGACATTGCTGTCACCAGTGCAGGCTATGCAACTTACTTTACAAAGGCCGAACTTGACTTCGGCGATGTAGATGGCGTTGAGGCATTTGTTCCTCAGGTAGTGGGTAATAATTGGATTCACCTGGAGCCTATCACCTATGTTCCTGCCAATATCGGTATTGTTGTCAAGGCAGCCGCAGGCACATACAACATTCCTTATTCTAAGATTACTGCCAAGGATGTTCCCAGCGACCTCAAGGCTGCTCCTGCCGGCTTCACCGCTAATGGAAACCAGTACGTCCTTGCCAAGGACAATGACGTTGTTGCTTTCTACAAAGCCGAAGGCGTTATCCCAGAAGGCAAGGGTTACATTGAGATTGCTGGTGGCTCACCCGTGAAGGCTCTCTTCTTCGAGGACGACGACGCAACTGGCATCGAAAGCATTGACCATTCATCATTGACCATTGACCATTCAATCTACAACCTCGCCGGCCAGCGCATGAGCAAGATGCAAAAGGGCATCAACATCGTGGGCGGCAAGAAGGTGCTTAAGTAATCGCTTCACTCCCTCCTCGTCTCACGGCGAGGAGGGGCTTTATACATTATTATATTTAATATGTTAAATACATTAATTATATACAGACTATGAAAAAGTATTATGCACCTGCCATGCAGGTAGAAGAGGCACAGGCAGCTCAGATGCTGGCCGAAAGCTTGAAGATCAGCGAAACAACCGTTGACGGCAGTCAAGCACTGACCCAAGAAGACACCGGTTGGAGCATTTGGGGCGACGAGGAATAAGCCTCTTCCCATACCCAACAGACAATCCCCGAGACGAACCGCCTCGGGGATTTTTGTATGGCAGAAACAGCGGAAGGCTTGTCGCCGCGCCCCCGCTTTGCTCACGTGAAAGCCCAGGATGGCGAGGAGATGTCTTGTCCGGAACACAGGAAATCCGGCGATGAGGCATGGCATGTTGTTTGCTTGTACATGTACGTGCAATTGCTTGTACATGTAAAAGCAATTGCACGTACATGTACAAGCAAACAACTCGACGCGGGATGTCTGGCGGACAGCCGCGGGGTGATGGGCAGTTTGCCCGAAATGTGGGTGAAGGAGACTGCTCTTTGTCAAACGGGCAGTCTCTTGGCGGAAACCAGCAATCACCTTTCTATCCTGATGCCGACTTCTGTGAAGCCGGAAATCATTTCTTTGGACATGAGATGATGGATGCGGACGGTGGCGGCTTTGCCTTTCCGCAGCCGGATGGGCAACAGCTGTGTTTCGTATTGATGATTGTTGACGCCGCCAGTCAAGGCATAGCCTTCGGCATCGGTCAAAGGGTAACGTATGGTGTCGCAGCGGGAAACGCCCTCTGCATCGCCAGTTTGTTCCACGGCAAGCACAACGTCCTGTATGCCAATGTCTGCCAATGTGCGGAGACCTATCGTGAGCCTGCCGTCGATGTCCTCTTCAACCTTCGGCACATGGAAGCTCACGGTGTCGCGCCGCTCCCAACCTTCCTTGGGCAGAGGCTTGTAACTGTGAAAAACCGTGCTGCCAGTACAGGACACAAACAGCAAACCACACAAAAGAAAGACGGATGACCGACACATGGAATTAGTCAAATGTACCACAGATTATACTGAGAGGCCTTTTTTATTTCTAACCACAGATTAAACGGATTTTACTAAGAGGCTTTTTATTTCTAACCACGGATTAAACGGATTAAACTGATTGGAGGCTTTATTATTAACCACGGATTAAACGGATTAAACTGATTAAACTGATTGGAGGCTTTATTATTAACCACGGACTAAACGGATTAAACGGATTGGAGGCTTTATTATTAACCACAGATTAAACTGATTGGAGGCTTTATTATTAACCACGGATTGAACGGATTAAACGGATTGGCTATATTATTTCTAACCACGAATTACACGAATTATACGAATTGAATTAATCCGTTCAATCCGTTTAATCCGTGGTTTTTAATTTCAAAGCCCATTCGTGCAATTCGTTCAATTTGTGGTTAGAGTTCATTCCGCGGTTTGATTGTTGTCTTGTCGCGATGGTCTGTTCTTGTGCTTCTTCTTGCGTTTCTTTTTGCTGTCGAAGCGGCCCACGTCTTCCTGTGTGGCGAGGTCAACGGGGCGTTCCGGTTCTTTGCGTCCGCCTTCTTCGAGCGATAGGGGCTTCTCGCCGCGTTGGTTCATCTCGATGACTTCCTTGGCCCGTTCAGCACTGATTGTGACGAGGTTGGCGGCATTGCGTTTGTCGGTGGAATAGGTGACTTGCTCCGACAGGATGTCGGCCTTGAAGAAGTAGTAGTCAGAGTCTTGCGTATAGAGGATGACATCGCGCGGAGGCAGTTTGCGGAAGCATTCCACGTATTGGTCCACCTCGTAGTTCATGCAGCACTTCAGCTTGGCGCACTGTCCGGCCAGTTTCTGCGGGTTGAGGCTGAGGTCCTGGAACCTGGCAGCGCCTGTGCCGACGCTCTGGAAGTTCTTGAGCCATCCGGCACAGCACAGTTCGCGTCCGCAAGGGCCGAAGCCTCCGATGCGACCTGCTTCCTGGCGTGCGCCAATCTGCTTCATCTCGATGCGCACATGGAAGGTGTCGGCAAGAACCTTGATGAGCTGGCGGAAATCGACACGTCCGTCGGCAATATAATAGAAGATGGCTTTGTTGCCGTCGCCTTGGTACTCCACGTCGCCTATCTTCATCTCGAGGCCGAGGTCCTTGGCAATCTGGCGGCTCTGAATCATCGTGTCGTGCTCCCGGGCTTTTGCTTCTGCATAGCGTTCCATGTCGCCCTCGCGAGCCAGCCGGTAAATCTTGCGTATCTCCTCGCTGGCTTTCAGGTTGGCGTGCTTCATCTGCAGCGGCACGAGCTTGCCGGTGAGCGACACCACACCGATGTCGTGCCCTGGGTTCGACTCTACGGCCACGATGTCGCCCTTCTTGAGAGGCAGGCCTTCGCTGTTGTGGAAGTATGCTTTTCTCGTGTTCTTGAACTGCACCTCGACGAGGTCTGTCACCTCATTGTTGCCGGGCACGTCGGCCAGATAGTCGTATGTGTTGAGCTGGGCATAGTGGCCTGTGTTGGCGCTTTGCGCAGAGAAGCCGTGCCCTCGTTCGCCGCTGATGAATGAAGCCCCCCCTTCCTCCTTTTGGGTGAGAGAGGTTTTTCTTTCTGCATCCCTCTCCATTTTTGGGGTGAGAGAGGTTTGTCTTTCGTAATTGTTCATAACGTTCATTTTATTCCCCCTAAAGGGGGTTCGGGGATTCTTATTCCCCCTAAAGGGGGTTAGGGGGTCTTTAGTAGTATAATCATTTTCAGTGCGAGGTCGAAGAACACCATGCGGGCGTTGACGTTCTGTGCGATGTCGCGTCCGGCGTCGCTCAGTTCGTTCATGATGCCCACGACGTTGCGCTCGCCTATGAATGGCGCGAAGCGTGTGCTGAAGTTCTCCTCCTCCCGTCCGAGGAAGTTGATCTGCGGTTGATGGAAGTTGTAGATGAAGTTCTCGCGCAGCTGCTGCTGGAAGTAGTCGAGCATTCGTTTCTGCCTTTCGCGCCCCAGTTCGCTCACGGCGAGCGCCCATTGCTGCATTTCCTTGATGCGGCGGCCGTAGCTGTGGCGCATCAGTTCGACGAAGAGGTTGAAGAACATCCGTTGTTCCGAATCGCGCTGCATGCGCTTCAGGGCTTCCGTGTAGCTGCCTTGGGCGATGTGTGCCAGGAGCTTTGCGTCTTCCTGCGGCATGGCGTGTCGCTCTTGAAGTGCCTGGCAGATGACGTCTTCCGGCAGGGCTGGTACGTTGATGCGTTGCACGCGGCTCTGTATGGTGCCGAGCACGAGGTCGGGCTCTTGGCTGACAAGCAGGAAGTGTGTCCCGACGGGAGGCTCTTCGATGAGTTTCAGGAGTTTGTTGCCTGTCTGCTCGTTCATGCGTTCCGGCAGCCAGATGACGACGACCTTGCGTCCGCCCTGGCTCGACTTGAGGCCCAGCTTCTTTTGCAGGTTGTCGCTCTCCTGCACATAGATGACGATTTGCTGGTTCTCTGCTCCGATGTCTTCGAGCCAGTCCTCGATGTCGAAGTAGGGAGAGCTGTCGAGCTGCCTGCGCCACTCTTCGAGGAAGTCGTCCGAGACGGGTTTGTCGCTGCTCTTTCCCTTATAGACGGGAAAGGAGAAGTGCAGGTCGGGATGCGCCCAGAGGGACGACATGTGGCAGTCGGAGCATGTGCCGCAAGCGCCCTCTTGCGTGGGATGCTGGCAGAGGAGCATCTGGGCGAAGGCAAGCGCCAGCGGCAACTTGCCGGCACCCTTCGGCCCGCAGAGCATGATGGCGTGCGGCAACTTGTTCTCCGCAAGGAGACGCACAAGGTGCTGCTTCACCTCTTCTTGTCCTATGATGTCGCACCAATTTACCATTTAATCATTTACCATTTACCATTTAATGGTTTGCTAATTGCCTTTTGTTTGCAAAGGTACAAAATTATTCTTAATTCATCATTCTTAATTCTTAATTTCTTTGTATCTTTGCACCGAAATGGTAATTGATTAAATGATTAAATGCTAAATGATACGATGAGAGACTTCAAAGACCTCAAAATTGCAGTTGCCGGTACGGGCTATGTTGGCCTGTCCATTGCTACGCTGCTCAGCCAGCACCACGAGGTGATGGCCGTCGATGTGATTCCCGAGAAAGTGGAGAAAATTAACAACCGCATCTCGCCTATTCAGGACGAATACATCGAAAAGTATCTTTCAGAGAAGAAGCTGAACCTGACGGCAACGCTCGACGGCGCCAAGGCATACAAGGATGTCGACTTCGTGGTCATCGCTGCGCCTACGAACTACGACCCCGTCAAGAACTTCTTCGACACGCACCACATCGAGGACGTCATCGACCTGGTCATCAGCGTCAACCCCGATGCTGTGATGGTCATCAAGAGCACCATCCCCGTGGGCTATTGCCGAAGCCTTTACGCAAAGTATGCCCTTAAGTTCCTCTACAAGCCCGAGCTGAAGGGCAAGAAGTTCAACCTGCTCTTCTCGCCCGAGTTCCTTCGCGAGAGCAAGGCGCTCTACGACAACCTTTACCCTTCGCGCATCATCGTAGGCTATCCAAAGACCATCGAGATCAGCGACAATAACTTCACGGAGGAGAACGCTGCCATCACGGCCATCGGCAACCCCGATGCCATGAAGTTTGCAGAGACCTTTGCCAAGCTCCTGCAGGAAGGAGCCGAGAAGGAGAACATCGACACGCTCTTCATGGGCATGAAGGAGGCAGAGGCTGTAAAACTCTTTGCCAACACCTACCTCGCCCTGCGCGTCAGCTACTTCAATGAGCTCGACACTTACGCCGAGGTGAAGGGTCTCGACCCGAAGGCTATCATCCGTGGCGTCGGACTCGATCCCCGCATCGGCACGCACTACAACAATCCTTCCTTCGGCTACGGCGGCTACTGCTTGCCGAAGGACACGAAACAGCTACTCGCCAACTACCGCGACGTGCCGCAGCAGATGATGACGGCCATCGTGGAGAGCAACC
>CAMKTM010000050.1 GCA_946415695.1 uncultured Prevotellaceae bacterium
AACGGGCTTTACTCAGCAGCAAAGCAGTCAGGCCGAATTTACCGGACACTAATATTTTAATTTTAATTTTTTTTCTTCTAAGGAGAAAAGGAGTCAAGGAGGTTCGCTGCAAGGCAGCGATAAAACTCCTATACTCCCAGACTCCTTAGAAAATAAAAGAAGCCCCGTAAACAGGATTCGTTTCTGTTCGCGGGGCTACTATTTTCAGAGTGTGACACTCAGGCGCCAAGCGACGCAATCATCAATCCTCAATCTTCAATCCATTCCTCACTTAATCACGACCTTTCTGCCATTTTGGATGTTGACACCTTTCGTGGGCTTGCTCATGCGCTGGCCGGCGAGATTATAGCATTCACCATTTGACGATTTACCATTTTCCATTTGCGGGCTGCTAATGCCTGTTGCGGGAATAACGGTGATGTTGAATGTCACATCCTCTGGGGTGGCGGTCTGTGTGCCATCCGCATTGGAGAAGGCGATGCGCTTCAGCTGCGCCGTGCCATTCTTTGCCGTTGCTGCGGCATGAAGGGTGATGGTGAGCACAGGACCGCTGTTGCCATCAAGCACCTTTTCGCTGGTACCGCTGTTGGCACCGAACAGCAGGCTGTTGTCGTCTGTTGTCGTCAACTGCAAGTCAAAGAAGGAGCCTTTCTTGTTCTTTGGCACGCGGTCACACCAGTCCCAGGCGTAGTCCTCCAGCTCATCGTCCCATGCCACGCTGATACCGCTGGGCAGGTAGAGGCGGAAGTCAAACGCCGCCACGTCCATGTCGTTCTCAATACCCACCGTCAGTTCGGCGTCTTCGCCTGCCTTGATTGTCACATCGCTGGCAGTCATCTTGTTTTCTGCCATCATCGTACTGCAAGCCATCGCTACCAGCACACTCATAATTGTCTTTCTCATTTTGCTTGTAATTTGTTTATTGAAATTCTTTTAACTCTTTAACTTTTTAACCTTTTAACTTCTTCACCTTCTCTACTGTTTTCCCGCCATGATGCTATAGACGGTCATCACGTCGCCGCTGTTCACCAGCCCGTCGCCGTTCACGTCGCCAGCCGTCTGAGGAAGCATACTCTTGCCAGCCATGATGCTATAGATGGTCATTACGTCACCGCTGTTCACCAGCCCATCGCCGTTGATGTCGCCGCGAACATCATCTGTCGGAATGGCAGAGACGGTGTTGCTGATGCCATATTCCTTCAGGTTTGTGCCTTGCAGCTTATAATAATAGAAGTATGTTTCGCCTGGTGTGACAGCAACGTCGGTGTAACTCTCGGCATCCACGTCGATGACGTAGGGGTTGATGCGCAGGGTGTCGCGCTCAATGATTTCGCGCTTCATCCAGTCGTCGGTCTCATCGTCCCAAATCTTGTTGCCGAACTCGTCAAGCACTTCCTCGTAGCGCACGCGCTCGGTGTAGCGGTAGATGTTGTAGCCCATCGCATCTTGAATGTCGTCGGCACCGCTCTTGTTCCACGAGAGTTTGACACAGCCGGCACCGCCTTCGGCCATGAAGCCTGTTGACATACTGCTGGCAGCCTGTATGTTCACGTTGAAGCGTGTCTTTTCGTAGGGACACTCGAAGTATTCGTTGTCCTCGCCGCCCCAGACGTAGATGCGGTTCACGCCGTCGCTCTGTGTGCGTTTGGTAATGGTGACGTAGGCCGTGTAGATGGTGCCGTCCTCGTTCCAAGCGCCGTCCTCGTTGACAGCATTCTGCGTGTAAGGCTCGCGCACACCGAAAGCAATGTTGGGAACAACAGCCTTGTTCATCGGGCGATTGTAATAGACTTGGAACTTATGGCGACCTACGCCGAGCGGCAGCATGTTTTCATACTCGTCCTGTGCGTCCTTGCCATTCACGCAGACTTTCCACACGATGCCGTGAGCTTCGTGGACAGGTTCGGTAAGCATGTTGCTGAGGTCTACAGTTCCATAAGTTGGTTGTATGGAATACTTATAGATATTGTTTTCAAGTTCTCTAATATGAGGCCGAACAATATCTTCTCGTGCAGTTCCAAGATACGAAGGGGCTTGGGATGTTTCTTTTATATATTCATCTGATTGACAATCTATCCATATTTCCATTTCTTGGCTTTGAGTGTTATCAGAATAACCTATACCATAACTGTTAATATAGTTGGAACTCTTCAGGTCAGACCAGCTTGGTTGAATGGAAATACCTCTAATGTTGTTGATAAAATTGTTAAAATCGCTTTTTGATATGTCTCTAAGGTCTGCTTGAAGATTATCAACAATATTGCATTGATGACATTCTGGGAAATCAAACCATGTATAAATATTTCTCACAACACAGTTCTCCATTATTAACCTTAAGTCAAAATCATTCATGCAATAAACATTTTCATAGATGGCATATTTTATAGGATTGTTTGCTTTGATACCTTTCCATGTCGTTTTGCTTGTAAATATGATAGGTAGCTCTGGAGTTCCTTCAGCAATCAGTGTTCCTGATGCAGACAAGCCAGCCTCGGAGTTAAAAACTATTGTTGTACCAGGCTCGATGGTTAAAGTAACACCCTCTGGAACTGCTATACTATTCGTAACTAAGTACGATTTACTTGCAACAAGCGTCATATCTTTGGATATTACCCCACCAATTTTCGTCATATTATCCACGGTGATTACAAAGTCATGTTCCATTGCCTTCTCCGTATTGTCACAAGTGGCAGTTAGTTTCAGGCTTATATGCCGTCCGTCTGTCACATTTCCTTTGGTCTTGAAGATAATGGGATTCTCGCTGACAGCTTTGCCGTATGCAGAGAGGTTGCAGCCAAAGTCCACATCGTTCTGCATGATGGTGACAATGGATGCATCCTCATATTCGCCGACTTCTAAGTGAAGCTTGATGTTCTTGGCCTCTCCGAAGACTGTGCGGAGAACGGGGTAAAGTTTAATTGTCTCGCCTGCATCTATGTGTCCGTCACTCTCGGTGTGGTTCTCACCCTCCACTAGCTCTTGGCGGTCGTCGAACTGCAAGCCAAGTACCTCAAGTTCTGCCGGACGGTCTGTCAAGTTATAAGCGGCGAGGAAATCATCTGTGTGGAGCAGGTCACCCCAAAGAATCTCCTGTGTGTCATACTCCTTTACCATCTTCAAGGCAGAGACAGCACCTGCCACAAGCGGAGCAGCCATTGAAGTACCGCTATACTGCTTATAGCCTCCACCAGGTACTGTGCTAAGGATGCTTACGCCTGGTGCCTTCATCTCGTAGTTAAGTCCTTCGTCGCCGTAAGGGTCACTAACTGTAGAAAAGTTAGGACCGTCGCAATCATAATTACTGAATTTTGCCAAAGCACCTAACTGGTTAGTTGCCTGCACACCTAAAACAAAAGAGTAAGCAGCAGGAAAAGCTGGACCATTCAAAACTGGGTCACATTTTGGGTCAATTGCAGATCCGTCATTACCTGCCGCTGCCACGATAACACAAGACTGATAGGCTCGTTCCAATGCTTGTCGCAATGCCTTTGAGTTGGTGTATGTGCCGAGACTCATGTTGATGACATCAGCGCCGTGTTGTGCCGCATAGTCTATACCTCTTATTATAGTAGCCATGTCGCCCGAGCCATCGCTCTGCATCACGGCAACAGGCATGATGAGGGCAAGCGGGTTGGCACCGATGATGCCTATGCTGTTGTCGCAAGCAGCGGCGATGCCTGCCACATGCGTGCCGTGGCTGTTGAAGTCGCGCACATCGCTTGTCTCGTTGATAAAGTCGTAACCCGCGATGCAGTAGTTGGCGAGATCGGGGTGTGTGGTGTCAACGCCTGTATCGAGGATAGCAATGACAGGACGCTTGCTGTTGACAAGGGGCTTCGTCCACAGTTCGTTGATCTTCAAGGCAGGTATGCCCCACTGCAAAGTATAGGATGGGTTCTGTCCTGGATTGGGGGAGATTGTCTCGCCATGATCCACCTCGCCCATAATGTAGGCGCGGTAGTTAGGCTCGGCAAACTCCACCTCTTCGACCTCTTCCAACTTTTGCACCAGTTGGCGTGTCTTCATCAGGTCAGGCTGTGCCATGCGTATACGATAGAGTTGCGAGAGGTCGTGCTCTTCGATGAAGCCACCATTGGGAGCCTTGGCGCGGCGAAGGTTGGTGCGGCGCTTCTCACCGGGCAGCACCTGTTCCATCTCCTCGATGCCGAACTCCGCAAGCACGGCATCGAGCGTCTTGTTGTCGGTGTTCTGGAACTTGCCTTTGGCACGGCGCACCTTCACGGGCGATGCGTCCTTCATCTTCACGAGAACTTCGCCGGGAACGAAGTCCATACTTGCCTGGCGAGGATTAACCATCTTATAGACTTCATCCTCGTTGTTGTTTGAAACCTGTGCCTGCGCCCAACCTATAGACAGAACGCACGCGATTAACATTGTTAGTCTTTTCATACCATTATTATTTTTTCATATTAGGGATTGATTAAATGTATTATCATTGCAGGTTAGTATTCAGTTGTATATTTTTTCGATATTATTGTAAAATCGCTGCAAATTTAGTCTATTTCCTCGATGAAAGATGTGCCATTTGCGTGCCATTTCTGTGCCATTTGCGATGCAGAGAGGCTTGGCGTGCCATTTGTGTTGCATATTTGTGCCATTTTTCGTACCTTTGCATCCGGAAACATGAAAAACGTTATGCAACATGAAGAATTATGCAGAGAGGTTGAACGACAACTGCGACGCAAACTGAAGACGCGCGGCGACTTCGACTATCTGGCGGAGCAAATCGAGAAGCGAACTGGCGAAACGCTGAGCAGCAACACGCTGATGCGGCTTTGGGGCTACAGGTCTTCGGTGACTGCGCGGCAGTCCACGCTCGACATCCTGTCGCGTTTCGTCGGATATGAAGGCTACACGCACTTCATGGCGGCAAATGAAATCGAGGAAGAAGAGGCTGGCTCGGATACAAACGAAGATGTTCCTGCGCAAGAAGAAGAGCAGGAAGTTCCCACAACCTCAACCCCTCATCGTTTCATTTTCTCTCCATTTTATCGCTGGATTCTGTTTCCTATAGCAGTACTTGCTCTCGTGATTGGAGCAGTTTTCTTCCTTTATGAAAAGACCAAGACAAAGCCCGAGCCAATGCTCTTGACAAGCGTGTCCGAGCTACGCAACGACAGGAAGTACCTTATTCATACGCGCAACATGGAGCGAGGTTCGCTGGGCATTGAGAGTCCCGAACTTGCCACGACTTGTCCCAGGGCTATCTTTCATAGCTGCGACACGGCATCTGCCTTTGCCATACTTAAATTCGAGGACAACTTTTTCCTTTACAGCACTGTCAGCAACCGCTTCATCAGCATCAATTCCTTCGAGAGCAACGACCCGCTCTACCAAAATCGTTGCGCTATCGACATCATCATGGAGCAGGGCTATTTTGTCTTCAATTTCTGGTTCGACAAGTCGCTGGGCAGGGTTGCTACGCTGAACGTGAACTGGAAAAACGGGGTAGTCATTTCACCATGGGGCACATACAACGGCATCTTCGACAACGGCAACCTCTTTACCATCGAAGATGCAGGTCATTTCGACCCGACTGAGGCTTTAGAAAAGCTACGAGAGAGTGCCGACAAACATCGGTACGATGTCTATCATCCCGACAGCTTAGAGTGGAGGCAAATCCTGTTTAAGTGACCCTGATGACAGCATGAAACAAAACGCCGTCATTTTTTAGTGTTTTTCGATGTTAACTCTTTCGAGTACTTCTTGATGAGGTTATAAGCAGTATAAAGTCCCAGTTCGCCTGCTTGCGAAAGGTCGCTCAAGCCATTGTCTATTTGTCCGCCGAGTATGTAGGCAACACCTCTTCCGTAGTACGCACTGGGGAAATGCGGGTCGATTTCGAGGGCACGGCTAAAGGACTTCTGGGCAGCCGAATAATCGGCGAGCTGAATCCACACACAACCTATATTATAATGTAGGAAAGGAGCATCGGGCATGAGTTCGGAAGCCCTGTTGTAGTCCTGCACGACCATAAGATAACCCAGGCGGAGGTCGGAAGCAGAGGCCGTGGTGCGCGACACTTCGAGCTGTGCGAAGCGGCATTGTGCCCGCAAGATAAGGGCCATGGGCTCAGCGCCATTCTCCTGGATAAGCGCATTCATGTCGGCAACAGCATTCTCGAAGTCGCGGATATGATAGTAGTCGAGAGCCCGTCGCATGAGAAGGCTTTTGTCCCCAGGGGCTAACTCAAGCTGTTCGGAGAGCGCATTGGCAGATGCTTGGTGTGCTTCTGTCCGGTTTGCCGACATTGGCGCTTCGCTGTCGGTCAAATATAGTTGCAAGGGCAGAACGTACTGGGAGTTGAGTTCCTCCAATTGGGGGCAGTAAACGATGTAAGGGTTGGTCTCGGAAGTGCGTTTGTAGTATGTAAGTGTGAATATCGGCTCTGGCCGCAGTTCGGCCTGTCGGTTCTGCACTTTGCCACGATATTCGCTGACATATTCGTTCTCCTCTTCGTGCGTATCCTCTTCAACGAGGGCGGCATAGTCCTCGATGTTGCGCTGGCTCTTCTTCCTTGTCCGGACAGGATGTTTTTTGCCTGCTGCGGCGTCCAATCTTGCCTGCAGCACTTTGAACTCGTCCCTCTCGGCGCCATAGGTGTCGCCTATCTTGCGGCGAATGGCAGCCCGATGGCGGTAGCCGTCCCAGAACTCGGGATAATCCTTGATGACGGCGCTGATGTCGCGGATAGCTCCTTTGTAATCACCTATTCTGTCGAGCAGAAGCGCACGATTGTAGAGGGCGATCGTGTTGTCCGGCTCAAGTTCGAGCACAAGGTTAAAGTCTTCGATGGCAAGATTGTCTTCGCCCACATTGGCGCGGAGCAGGCCTCGGTTGTAGTGAGCGAGGAAGTTGCGCGGCTCAAGGTCGAGACAGGCATCGTAGTCGGACATGGCTCCTCTGAGATTGTCCTGATTGTATCTGACCAATGCACGGTTGATGAAGAGCCCTGCCATTCGCGGCATTTGCATGATGGCTTTGTCGAGCGAAGCCTCTGCTTTCTTGTATTCCTCGCGACCGGCTTGGAACATTGCTTTCAGGCTCCAGGCCTTGCCGTCGTATTCATCTACCTCGATGGCTCGGTCAGTCCATTTCTCTGCTTGAACGGTATCCGTGCGAAGCAGAGACACTTGTGCCTTCATGGTGTATTGCTCCGACTCTTTGGCCCAATGGCGGAGCATGACGTCGAGCGAGGAGTCGGCCCTTTCATACTCCTTGAGTTCTATCTGGCAGAGCACGAGATTGTGCCACGAATTGTGGTCAAGGGGATTGATGGAGATGGCCTTTTGATAGTCCTCCTCAGCCAGAGCATAGCGGTTCTGGTTTATGCGGCAAAGAGCGCGCAGGGCATAATGGTTGAGGGCATAGGGGTTGCGTTCCAAAGCGTTGTTGCAGTCAATCTCCGCACCTTGATAGTCCTCTAAGTAAAATTTCGCCACAGCACGATAGAAGTAAGGCTCGCCGAGCCACGGCTTCACGTTGATGACCATGTTGAAGCGCTGAATGGCAAGCACATAATCCTCGTAATACAAGGCATTGCGCCCCATCAGGAGGACGCGTTCCGTGTTTATCTGAGCCGAAAGAGACGCGCAGAACATGAAAAAGAGCAGAAGAGTCCCTACGATCCCATTGAGGGGGAGACTGCTTCCACTTTTCTTAATTGGTCTGAACATGAGTTCTATGATGTCTAATGGTCTTATTTTATGATCCGACGGAGCCCAAGCCATGAATTCTGCCCTTTCAAAAGTGACGCGTCGTACGGGTTAATTTCAATAAGAGCGTGGCCTTATTTCAATAAAGGCGTGCCTCGTTGGCAATAATGGTGTGCCTCGTTGGCAATAAAGGCGTGCCTCGTTCTCGGCGCTCTAGCGCCAAGGCGCGCTTTTTATGCGCGGAAGGCAATAATGGTGTGCCTCGTTTTTGAGGATGACGTGCGATGGGTCTGAAAAAGGTCGGACGTCTATTTCTTCACCTTCACCTTATAGTTGCACGTGAACTTTCCCTTCCTTATGTCTTGAAGTTTGGGATTGGTGAGCTGTCGGCGAAGGCCTTTCAGGTGGTCGGTGAAGACCACGCCGTCAAGGTGGTCGAACTCATGTTGCATGACTCGTGCCAAATAGCCTTCCACCCATTCGTCATGCTCCTGGAACTGCTCGTCCTGATAGGTGACACGGATGCGCGTGGGACGCTTCACCTTCTCGTGAATGCCAGGCAGACTGAGACAGCCTTCCTCCATCACGTCGGACTCTGTATCGTCGTACTCCTCGATGTAAGGATTGATGAACGTCCGGACATAGCCTTTGTATTCGGGCATATCCTCGCTGATGACATCCAGATTGATGATGGCCAGCCTGATGGGAAGACCCACCTGAGGAGCCGCCAAACCAATGCCCTCGCTGCGCTCGAGCGTGTCGTACATGTTTTTTATGAGTTGCTCCAACTCTGGATAGTCTTTGTCTATCTCCTCAGCCTCTTTTCTTAATACGGGCTGACCATAAGTGTATATTGGCAATATCATTGTCTTTGTTTAATTAAGAGTTAAGAATTAAGAGTTAAGAATTTCTTTTCTTTGACAGCTTTTATCAATTCTTAATTCTTCTCTTTTAATTCTTAATTATTCTTCTACGTTCCATCCATCCTTGCAGGATGATCGTCGCACTCACCTCATCGACGAGCGCTTTGTTTCTGCGAGCCATTTTGCCGATGCCGCTTTGCAGGATTGTCTGCTGGGCAAGGACACTGGTGTAGCGCTCGTCCCACATCTCCACGGGCACCGATGGAAAAACCTTTTGGAGTTGCTCCACGAAGGCCTGCACTCGCGGCAGGTTCTCGCTGTCCCGCCCGTTTGTCTGTTTAGGCAGACCAACCACGAAGCGTTCCACCTGCTCCTTCGAGAGGTACTCTTTCAGGAAGTTCAATAGCTTGGGCGTCTCAACGGTAGTCAGGCCACCCGGAATAATCTGCAAAGGGTCCGTTGCAGCCAAACCGGTGCGACGGACCCCATAATCTATTGCAAGAACTCTTCCCACATTAGAAATAATAGAAGAATTGAGGAGATGAGATAAGAGATGAGGGATAGAGAAACATTAGTTGCATAACCCTAAAGCACAACTAATCCCTAATCTCCTTTCCCTAATCCCTAACCTCAAATCCCTAATCACTTTTTATAGAGCAGCCAAGCACCGGGGTATTGTCCCTCAAGCTGGGCACGCTTCTGAGCGGCTTCGTTCTTTGTATCGTAGCTGCAAGCTACAACGCGGTAGAATGTCTGGCCGTTCACCTGAGCCTGTGCCACGCAGCTGTTGTAGCCCTGGCCGGCGAGCTTCTGCATGAGAGCCACGCCATTGCTCTTGATGGTGACAGATGCCACAACCACACCATACTGCTTCAGCGGGCTGCCTTCCACGAAGGACACGTTCTCGTTGCGGACAGTGACGTTGCTATAGTCAGTCACAGGGGTTGTGGTGACAGGCGTCACGGTCTGGGTTGTCACCTGCTGAACAGGCGTCGTTGTCGTGGTCTCCGTCGGCTGAGCCTTAGCCTTCTCGTAAGCTTTCTTGTAAGCACTCTCCTTACTCTTACAGGAGGACATCATAAACACAGCGCAGACTGCGGCGCACACAAAAAGAATCTTTTTCATAAGTTGTTTTATGGTTTTTGGTTACTTTATTGTTTATTTTACCTTGCAAAGGTACCACTTTTCCCATGAAAACACAACAAAAAGGACAGAAAAATGTGACTTCACTTTATTTTTTTTCGTTTTTATATGGTTTGAATGCAAAAAATCGCTATCTTTGTAGGCAGAGAACGTGAAAAGTAATAAAAAGATTAGAGATTAGAGATTAGAGATTAAAGATTAGGGAATAGGGAAACTATGAACTATGAACTCTAAATCAGAAAGGAGTACAACAATGAAAGCATTAGATTTTCTGGTTGCCTTCGTAGGCGGTGCAGTCGTAGGTGCTGCATGTGGTTTGCTTTTTGCCCCCGAGAAGGGCAGCGAACTTCGTGAAAAAATTGCAGAAGCCTTGCGCAAGCGCGGCATCAAGCTCAATCGCAAGGAGATGTCCGACCTCGTTGACGAGATAGCCGAAGAGTTGCAGGCTGGGAAAGAAGAGGAGTAGTCGATGAACTACACGAACAGTTTACAGTCGCTTTGGAAGGAAATTAGAACCTATCTGGAGTTGCAGAAGGAGTATCTGTCGCTGGAGGCGGCAGAGAAGTTAAGCCTGCTCCTTTCTGCAATGGCCACAGCCGTCTTGTGCATAGCATTCGGCGTGATAGCTCTCTCCTTCTTTGTGATAGCCATTGCCATTTGGCTGACGAACATCGTGGGAGGCGTATGGAGTTTCGTCATCATGGGCGGCGTCATGCTGCTCTTGATTGGCATTGTTCTCCTGGGCCGCAAGCGATGGATAGTACAACCCTTGGCACGCTTTGTGGCAGGCTTGTTTGTGAGCGAAGATGAAGGAAAGGAGGAAGAACCATGAACAGCAGCATACTGAACTCTCCCGATGTCCTTTCCGCTCTCAGGCAGCGGAAGCTTGTCATAAGAAAGAAGTTGAAGGCTTCCCAACAGCAGATGACCGCGACTGCCAACTACCTGACAGGCGGACCTATTCCTAAAGCCTCAAGCAGAGTTCATGGCATAAGCCGCCTAATCATCAACGGCCTGGCCATCTACAAAGGGTACCGCCTCTGCTCAAATATAGCAACGAGCCTGCATTCCCTCTTCTCTCCCCGCAGCCGACGGAGGTGAATTTTGAGATTAGGGATTAGGGATTAGGGCTGTTTCATTTTAATTCTTAATTCTTAACTCTTAACTATGACTGGTGAGTTGACGTTAGAGGTTTGTTGTGCCGATTTGCAGAGTGTAGGTGCGGCGAAAGAAGGCGGGGCCCATCGTGTGGAACTGTGCCAGGCACTTGAACTGGACGGTCTGACGCCATCGGCTGAAAAGATGGAATCGGCCATCGGCATGGGCATACCTGTACAAGTGCTCGTCCGTCCACGCAAAGGGGACTTCGTTTACAATAATGACGAAGTTCGGCAGATGAGGCACGACATACGCCTTGCCAAGCAACTTGGCGCAAACGGTGTGGTGATTGGGGCTTTAAGGCCTGACGGCAGCATTGACGAAGACACTGTACGCTGTCTTGTAGATGAGGCCGAGGACTTGAGCATCACGTTCCACCGCGCCTTCGACGTCTGCGCAAAGCCTTTGGAAGCATTAGAGCAAATCATTTTTTTAGGATGCCATCGGCTGCTTACTTCCGGTCAGGCTCCTACGGCCGAGCAAGGCATTCCCCTCCTTAAAAAACTTGTCGAGCAATCTGCCGGAAGGCTCAGCATCATGCCTGGTGCAGGCGTGAACCCGCTAAATGCCTGTCGCATCTTGTCCGAGACTGGTGCTCACGAGATTCATGGCTCCCTGCGCAAAGGCGGCCACACCGACCCCGAACTGGTGAGCGCCACGGTTTGGTCGTTTAGTCGATTAGAGATTAAATAATTGCCAAACATTAAATCGTAAATCGTCAAATCAAAATTGCTTTTATGGAATCCTTAAGAGAGCTTTACCGCATAGGCATAGGGCCGTCGAGCAGTCACACGATGGGGCCGCAAGCCGCAGCTATTCAATACCTTGAACGTCACCCCGAGGCCACGGCTTTCGACGTTACGCTCTATGGCTCCCTCGCCGCGACGGGGAAGGGGCACATGACCGACGTTGCCATCATCCGCGTCCTTGAAACGAACGGAACCGTCGACATCCACTGGGAGCCCACCGTATTCCTGCCATTTCACCCCAACGGGATGAAGTTTGCCGTGCGTCAGCCCGACGGGTCGCTCATCGACGAATGGACGGTATATAGTGTCGGCGGCGGAGCGCTCTCGGAAGGCGAGGAGCAGGAAGCGCCAGCATCCGTCGGCACGTCGCTCTACCCGCTCACCACGATGAAGGCCATCATGGCTTGGTGTCAGGAAACGGGTCATGCCTTCTGGGAATATGTGGAGCAATGCGAAGGAAAGGAAATTTGGGACTATCTCCGCGAAGTCTGGCGCATCATGCAGGAAGCCGTGGAACGTGGCATCAACCATGAGGGCATCCTTCCCGGGCCGCTCGGACTGCAGCGCAAGGCACCCATCTACTACACCAAGGCCAAGGGGTACAAAGCCAACCTGCAGAGTTCTGGCCTTGTCTATGCCTACGCCCTTGCCGTCAGCGAAGAGAATGCTTCCGGCGGACTCATCGTCACAGCTCCCACCTGTGGCTCCAGCGGGGTGCTCCCTGCTGTTCTCTACCATCTGGGACACAATCATGCCTTCTCCGAAGAGCGCATCCTTCATGCCATCGCCACCGCTGGGCTCATAGGAAATCTCGTCAAGCAGAACGCCAGCATCTCGGGTGCCGATGTGGGCTGTCAGGGAGAGGTCGGCGTGGCCAGTGCCATGGCTTCAGCAGCAGCGTGTCAGCTCTTTGGCGGCAGCGTGGCACAGATTGAGTATGCAGCCGAGATGGGACTGGAGCATCATCTGGGCATGACGTGCGACCCCGTCTGCGGCCTCGTGCAGATACCCTGCATCGAGCGCAACGCCTTTGCCGCCGCCCGTGCCCTCGACGCCAACTTCTACGCTTCGCTCTCCGACGGCCAGCACCGCGTCAGCTTCGACCGTGTGGTTCGCGTTATGAAGCAGACAGGCAAGGACCTCCCTTCCCTCTACAAAGAAACCTCCGAAGGCGGCCTTGCCAAGCTCAGCGAGGATTAGGTGGCATTTATTGCTTTTCATTGGTGTCCGGCAATAAAGTATACTCGGCGAAAAAGAATTTAATGATTATCCACTATTTCTGTATCGCAGAATTCTCACACAGATAGCTTAAGGCACGCAGAAATATCGCCTGCGGCGAAGTGAAAAGTGAAGAGTGAAAAGTGAAAAATCATAGTTAAGTCACGCAGAAATCACAGTTCCGCCTGCACCTGAGCGAAGCGAAGAACTGAGGTCGACGGCCCGAAGGGGAACTGAAAGTCGCTGGCGCGATAGCGGT
>CAMKTM010000051.1 GCA_946415695.1 uncultured Prevotellaceae bacterium
CGCGTTGACAATAAGAGCGTGCCGCGTTGACAATAAGAGCGTGCCGCGTTGACAATAAGAGCGTGCCGCGTTGGCAATGTGTGCATTTCTTTAGAGGAATCTGCGGACGATGTCCTCTGTTCTGTCCCAAAGTTCGTGCATCTGTTTATGGTGATAGAATTTGTCGCCGACGTTGACTACCTTCCCGGAACGGCAGAAGGTGCCGGTCTGGCCTGTCTTGTCTTCGTCCAAAAGAAGGCCGATGGCTGTGTCGGCTCCCTGCCGAGGGGTGCGGATGAAGGGACGGAAGAAGATGTCGGTCAAAGGGTCGATGAAGTTGTGCATCTTGATGATGTCGGTCGAGACGATGCCCGGGTCGGCGGCGTTGACCGTGATGCCTCTGTCTCTTAGACGTTCTGCAAGGTCGAAGGTAAAGAGGGTCAGTGCCAGCTTAGAGTTGCTGTAGATGGGGATTCGCCAGAAGCTTCCTTTCCTGCCGCGCTGGAAAAAGTCGGGAAAGTCCAAGCGCCCTACCCTATAAGTCAACGAAACCATATTCACGATGCGACTTCCTTCCCTCATCAGAGGCAACAGGAGGCGTGTAAGAAGGTAAGGGCCTACATAGTTCACGCCAACGGTTCGCTCCAGGTTATCCTTCGTTTTATTTAGGCCTGTTTCGAGGGTTCCTGCGTTGTTCATCAAGAGGTCGATGCGCTGGAAACGTGCTTTCACCTCATCGGCGAAACGGCGTACAGAACTTAGGTCTGCGAGGTCGAGACCGAGAACCTCGACATGCTCGTTGCCCGTCGCACGGACAATCTCCTGCCGCCTCTGCTCTGCTTTCTTGATGTCGCGGCATGCCATGATGGCGTGGAAACCTTTCGTCGCCACTGCCTTTGCTTCTTCGAAACCCATGCCGGTAGCGGCTCCTGTTATGATGGCAAGCCTATAGTCCACCTCCAACTCCTCCTTGAAGGGAGAGTACTGGGGAGCATCAGTTCTGTTCTCTCTCGATGCGTTCAATCTCATTCTGTATGTCCTTTGGCAAATTCTCGCATAGATGTTGGTGGCAGGCCATTTCCAGTGTGTACATCCTGCCGATGCAGTAGTTGCTATGCTTGCAGCCGCAACGATGATGGGGGTCTTCCTTTAGTCGGTTGACGAAGTCCGGTTCGTTGAGAAGGCTGCGAGCCATCTGCACAGCCTCGAAGCCGTGACCCAACACCTCGTTTATCTTGTCGCCGCACACCAGCCCCCCCACATAGATGAACTTCATGTCTGGCATTGCCTGACGGAACTTCAAGGCATCTTCAAGGAAGAAGGCTTCCTTGTAAGGAACAGGCTTCGTCATAATATTCCTGACGAGCGGCTTGCAGCTTCGGATGCTGTATTTGAGCCAAGGCTTGTCCATGTAGTGCGTCATCGTCTGCAAAGGGAGTTCGCCTCGCATGACGTACATCGGCGTGGCGCTCACCAGTCCGCCGCTCAACACGAGGGCATGGACGCCGAGTTCCTGCAAGCGGCGGGCAACGGGGATGCTGTGTTCCTCGAGCGAAACGCCGTTCTTCAGACCGTCGCGCATGTTCATCTTGCAGACGACAGCCATGTCGCTGCCAGCCGCCTTCATGACTTCCTCCAAACAAAGCGTCATAAAGCGCATCCTGTTCTCAAGCGAACCGCCGAACTCATCCTTGCGATGATTGAAGTAAGGGTTGAGGAACTGGTCGATAAGGTATCCGTGACCGCAATGTATTTCCACCTCATCAAAGCCTGCTTCGCGAGCCAAATTGACAGCTTCGCCAAACTTCTTTGCCAGCTCCGGCAGTTCGTCCCGACGAAGTCCGCGAACGATGGTCGGGCTGTAGAGGTTGAAGCCCGTAGAGGCCCCCACGGGAATGCAGCCGCAGATGGCTTTGTGGCTCATGTTGCCGCAATGCCCCAGCTGAATGCCCGCCGCTGCTCCCTCCCTATGGATGCCGTCGGTGAGACGTCGCAAGCCAGGCACAATTTCCTTCTTCATCACGAGTTGGCGGTCGAAGCTCAAGCCGCTATCCGTCACAGCAGCGTATGCCACGGTCGTCATTCCCACGCCACCTCGCGCCACGCTCGTATGATAGTTGTAGAGCATCTCGCTGGGTTCGTGTCCGGGGCACATGCTCTCAAAAGCTGCGCTGCGGATGGTGCGGTTCCTCAACGTCAGCGGCCCGATGTGAGCTGGCTCGAATATCTTGTTCATATAAGGTTATAAGGTTGAAGGTTAAAAAGTTAAAAAGTTAAAGAGTTAAAGAGTTAAAGAGTTAAAGAATAAAGTCGCGGTTTTCACCTTTTCTCCTTTTCTGTTTTCAATAAACGAATGGAACTATTCGCTTACGTTTGCCTAAGGCTTCCTCGCCGAACTCTTCCTTATACTTATTAAATATAGCGTGTGCACGAGGCACGAGATTGGCTGCCGTCCAGAGCGGAAAGACCCAGGCTGCCGGTGTTGCTGCCACAATGGCGAAGCCCGTCCACTCCATGATTTCGCCCAAATAGTTGGCAGATGTCACATAGCGATACAATCCCTTTTCGGGGAGATAGTGCCGCGTGTCGCCAGGCTTGCGAAGGTGGCGGACGACATGGTCAGAGTGGAGATTGATGGCCATCCCTGCGAAGAACAGCAGAATGCCAATCATCGCATTCGGACGGAGCAAGAAGGCAACGCCCTGCTCAAAGTCGGGATTAGGAAACCAATATAGCCCTCCGCCTTGAATCACACCGTTGATGACGTTGAACACAATGCCCATGAGCATAATGGCAACTGGCATTCGGCTCTTTCCTTTCAACAGAAAGGGGAAGACGAGACTGCGCTGGAAGTAGTGCAACTCAAAAAGACAGAAGAGTGCCAGCTGAGGCAAATGCCACTTCAAAGGAGAGAACCACCAGATGGCAAGCATGACAAGGAAGACAGGAAGTTCCATCAACATCCAA
The DNA here is from genome assembly GCA_946415695.1 of uncultured Prevotellaceae bacterium. Taxonomy (GTDB): domain Bacteria; phylum Bacteroidota; class Bacteroidia; order Bacteroidales; family Bacteroidaceae; genus Physcousia. The sequence goes on from CAMKTM010000051.1 coordinate 2,947, forward strand.
GCCACTTTGTTGTTGATACTCCATCCCCACTGCCTCGTGCGGAACTGTCCGTAGCCTGCCGTCACGAAATACAAGCTGATGAAGACCACAACGGCCAAGCCTGCCATCCCATATATTAACCCGTTAAAGATGTTTTCCATTGTCTTTATGGTTATTTGAGGTTTTAATTCGCTAAGGAAAGTTTGAGGATGCGTGTTGTTTTGTCGGTGACGCGGTAGCGATTGTCGCTGCGATGACCGATAAGCCAAATGATGTCATCGCCGCAAGTGGCAACAAATGTTTCAACCTTTTCGAGGCGGTTCACCTTTCGGTCTGTCAGGTAATCGCTTACCAACTTCCTTCCCTTCATGCCAAAAGGGACGAAGGCATCGCCCTGTCGGACACGACGCACCTCGATGGGCTCTTTCAGCAAGTCTGCATCGAAGTATGCGATGCCGGTTCCTGTTTCTCTGATGTTGTCCACTATCTCTTGACGAAGCTGCGGTGCCATTTTCATTTCCGATATTTGTTCGGTTTGAGCTTGAGGCGATAGCCGATGAATGTCGAATTGTTTCAAGGCTTTTCGGTCGCGAAGGACTACATGTGTGCTGGAATGCCACATCTTTCCGACGCTGCTTTCCTCTGCTTTCAGCATCTCCTCTTTTTGAGTGCGATTGAAGCCCTTGCCTGCAAGCCATTCGTGCAATAGAGGTTGGGGTGGGAAGTGTTGGGAGTCAGAAAGAGGGAAACAATCTTCCGTAATGCAAAGTTCCCTGAAAGCCGTTTCTATTCCTTTCTGATAATAAGGAAGGTTTTGGCGAACATTGTCGCAAGCAAGGCAGAAATGTTCCACGGCCGAGGGATTGATGTCGCGAAGCAAGGGGATGATGTCGAGGCGGATGCGATTGCGAAGGCAGGCACGCTCGGAATTGGTGCTGTCGGTCACGTACGTCTGTCCGCGGCTCTCAAGATATTGCAGAATCTCTTCACGTCTCAAGCACAGGAACGGGCGGACGATGCCATCGTGTTTAGGCATCATTCCTGCCAAACCGCGCAAGCCGGTTCCTCTTATGAGGTTGAGCAGGAGCGTCTCCGCCTGGTCGTCGCGATGATGAGCGACGGCAAGCGGTTCGCCTTTCGATTCCTCTCGGAACCAATTGTAACGAAGGTCGCGAGCCGCCATCTCGATGCTGATGCCGTGACGGGTTGCATAATCTTCCGTGTTGAAGTGGCGAACGGTGAGCGGAACGTTGTGCTGCCTGCAAAGTCCTTCCACGAAAGCTTGGTCGCGATTGGATTCTTCGCCTCTCAGATGAAAGTTGCAATGCAGGGCACGAACGCTGTAACCCAGTTCCTTCATCACGAGCAGGAGAGCCGTTGAATCTGCGCCTCCGCTAATGGCGACAAACAGCTTGGCCTCTGCCCTTTCTCTCGTTGGGGAAGGCAGCAAGGCTTCTTGCTCGATGAATGTTCTTACTTTGTTGACCATAGAAGGCTGGGCATTGGGGTTCGTCCTTTTTTTTGGGGGGAGAGGTTCAGGAGAGGTTTATCAGTTGCCTTGCATTCTCCATTGCAGCTTCGGTGACGGTGCTGCCGCTGAGCAGATGGGCAAGTTCAGCGATGCGGCCCTCCTGGTCGAGCTGTCGGATGTGCGTAAGCGTTCGTTCGCCATCGTCCTCTTTATATACGAAATAGTGCGTATCGCCCTTTGCCGCAATCTGCGGGAGGTGGGTGATGGCGAGGACTTGCTGATGCGCCTCGGAGCTCATCTTCGACATTATCTTTGCCATGGAACTTGCCACCTTGCCGCTGATGCCGGTGTCTATCTCGTCGAAGATGATGGTAGGCAGATGCGTCTTTCTGGCGATAAGGGCTTTCAGGGCGAGCATCACTCGCGACATCTCGCCGCCGCTGGCTATCTCGGAAAGTGGCTTGGCCGGCATATTCTTGGCCGAGGAGGAGAAGAGGAAGGTGACGATGTCCTCGCCCGTGGGGAGCAGTTCTGTTTGCGTTTCGATGCTGACGCTGAACTTGGCGGCAGGCATATCCATTTCCGCGAGGGCTTCGGCCACGAGTTTCTCCACCTGCTTAGCCGCCTTCTTTCGGCCTGCAGAGAGCCGTTCGGCAAGGTTCTTCGCGAGCTTGGTGTCGGCTGCTATCTGCTCTTGGAGCGCCTTTATGTTGTCCTCGGAATCGGCAAGCGAATCCAGTTTAGAGCGAATGTCGGTTGCCACGGCTATCAGTTCTTCTGCCGAGCCGACGTGATGCTTTTGCTCGAGGGCGAAGAGGTGGTCGAGGCGTTCCGTCACCTGCTCAAGGCGAACGGGGTTGTATTCGACGTTTTCGGCAAGGCGTTCCACCTCGCGGGCTATGTCATTCACTTCGATGAGCGCGCTTTCCAGGCGTTCTCTGCATTCGCCCGCCTCCGGACAGAAGCGCAGAATCTGCTGCAAGGTCTGCCCCGAGCGCTGCAACGCGTCGATGGCAGCCGTGGCGTCATCGCCTCCCCCAGCGAGCAGGACGCTGACCACAGACAATGCCTTCCTGATGTCTTCGGCATGAGAGAGGGTGGTTTGCAACAGTCCCAGCTCCTCGTCCTCCCCTTTCTTCGGTTTGAACTCCTCGAGTTGGTCGAGCTGGAAGCGTAGGTAGTCCTCGTCGTCTTTTCGCCTGGCCAGGTTTTCCTCGCTCTCTTTTAGCTGACGACGGGCTTGAACGATGCGGGCATAGCAGTCGCGATAGCTGGTGAGCAAGTCGCCATGATTGCAGACCGTGTCAATGGCACCAAGCTGAAAAGCGGGGTTTTCGAGGAGCAGGTTGCTGTGTTGCGAGTGGATGTCGAGCAAATGAAGCGCTGCCTGCCGGAGGAGAGCCACCGACACGGGGGTGTCGTTGATAAAGGCACGGCTCTTGCCGGCGGTGGTCAGTTCGCGGCGGAGGATGCATTCCGTGGGGTCGTAATCCAGCCCGTTCTCTTCGAAAAGCGCCTGCATGTCGGGGTCTTCGATGCTGAAGATGCCTTCCACCGTACACTTGGTGGCTCCGGGCATGATGTTTCCCGAGTCGGCTCTCTGCCCCATGAGCAGGCCGAGGGCACCAAGGATGATGGACTTGCCGGCCCCAGTCTCGCCTGTCACTACGGAGAAGCCAGGCTGCAGATCGATGTCGAGCGTCGCAATGAGGACGTAGTTATAGATGGTAAGATGTTTAAGCATAGCGAGTGCAAAGGTACGAATAAGCGGGCAAAATGCCAAATTTATTTGAGCTTTTTCAATAAAAGGGGACGTCGCGCCACGGCATGTTGTTTGCTTGTACATGTAAAAGCAATTGCACGTACATGTAAAAGCAATTGCTTGTACATGTAAAAGCAATAACTGCCTCGTGCCGCTGCAAACAACAGGCTGTGCGTTGGCAGGGGGAAAGGTGTGGAGCCCCGACATGAATTTTCCAATCTTTTTTTCGTTTCTCCATTCCATTATCGGTTTTTTTTCATACTTTTGTACGAAGAAACAAGGATTATGGACCAACTTTTAACCATATACAAGGCTTCGGCAGGCTCCGGCAAGACGTTTGCCCTGGCCACAGAATACATCGCCGGCCTGCTGCAACCCAAGGCTGAAAAGGAGTTTCTGCACACGCTGGCCGTGACTTTCACGAACAAGGCGACCGCGGAGATGAAGGATCGCATCCTGGAGGCGCTCTATGGACTGAAGCACAACCTGCGGGAGACGCAAGGCTACATGGATGTCCTGCTGGCACGAGCCGCCGAGACAGGCATGCCACTGACGCCCAGCCTGGTGAGCGAACGTGCGGGCAAAGCCCTCAACGCCATTCTGCACGACTACTCGCACTTCCGCGTGGAGACCATCGACTCGTTCTTCCAAAGCGTCCTGCGCAACATGGCTCGCGAACTGGGGCTGGCTGCCAACCTTCAGGTGGAGCTGGGGCACGAAGAGGTGGTCCGCTGTGCCGTGGATAGTCTCATCGAGACGATGGATGCGAAGCCGGAAGTGAAGCGGTGGGTGCTGGACTGCGTCCGTGAGCAACTGGAGAGCGGTGACAAATGGGACATCGTCGGACCGCTCAAGGTGTTTGCCGCAAACATCTTCAAGGAGGCCTACCAGAGACGAAGCAAGGAGGAGCTGGAACGCATCGGCGACGCCGAAGCCGTCAAAGCTTTCAAGAGTCAGATGCACGCCATCAGAAACCGCGCCCAAAAGGAAGTGGAAGAGGCTGTCAGCGAGGTGATGCGCCTCATACCCGGCTTCGACAGCATCGCTTACGGCAAGAACCTTCGCAAGTTCCTGGCAGAAGCAAGCGCCATGAAGAGCGAGGGACCGACAAAAACTATTGAGACGATAAGGTTAAAGACCACCTCCAAGTCCCACTTAAAGGGGGAGAACTCCCTCCCTTTAAGGGAGGGTTGGGGTGGGTCTGAGGCTTTGCAGGAGGCTTATGCCCGATTGCTTGCGCTCTATCCCAGTCGCCGCAAAGAGTATCTCTCGGCAACGCTGGCGCTGCGGCACCTCGGACCGCTACGGCTGCTGGAATATATAGATGAACGCGCCCGCGAGATAGAAGGCGACGCAGGTCGTTTCACACTCAGCTCCACGCCTGCCCTCCTCAGCAAGATGATTGAAGGCAGCGACGCACCCTTCATCTTCGAGAAGATTGGCACTTTCATCAACAACGTGATGATCGACGAGTTCCAGGATACAAGCCTAATGCAATGGGAGAACTTCAAGAAACTGCTGTTCGAGAAACTCGCCTCGGGCGGAAAAGGTCTGCTTGTGGGCGACATCAAGCAAAGCATCTATCGCTGGAGAGGCGGCGACTGGAAGATTCTCTTCGGCATAGAAAAAGAAAAGGAGCTGCAACGCTTCCACCTCCAGCCTAAGCTTTTAGACACAAACTACCGAAGCCACGGACTCATCATCGACTTCAACAATTCGTTCTTCCCGAAGGCCGCCAAAATCCTCGACGGAATAAAGCCCGAAGCGGAGATTAAGTTGAGCGAAATCTACGCAGACGTCGAGCAGAAGAAGAGGAAGGACGACGGGAAAGGCTACGTCAGAATCACATTGTTCAAGGAAACCGACGACTACGTCCAAGCCACCATCACAGACATGGCGGAACAGATAAGAAGGTTGATGCAGAAGGGGATTGACCTCAGCGAGATAGCCATCCTGGTGCGCACGAACCTGATGGCCAGGCAACTCGTCGAAGGGTTCAGCCGGTACGCGCCCGACATCCGCCTCGTCAGCGACGAAGCGTTCCTGCTCGAAGCCTCCACCAGCGTTCAAATGATTGTGGCGGCCATGCGCTTGCTCATCGCAGGGAACCGTACCGACAAAATTTCCGAGAATTACCTGATGCTACGCTACCTTCGGGATGTCCTGAAAAAGGAAGAAACAACCATCCAAAGCATTGCCCTTCAGGAAGCAGCACAAATCCTGCCCGAAGAATTCACTTCCCATCGAGAAGAACTGCTCGGGCTGCCTCTCTATATCTTGGCAGAAAGACTGTGGCGCATCTTTTCCCTGGCTGGCATTCAGGGCGAAGATGCCTATGTCCTGACTTTCTTCGACGAACTTCAGAACTATCTTCATGGCGGCGGCACACCCGACATTCAGTCGTTCCTCTCCGAATGGGACGAGAAGCTGCGCACAAAAGCCATTTCCGGCTCGTCCGTGGCGGGCATCCGCATCATCACCATACACAAATCGAAAGGACTGGAGTTCCACACCGTCCTCCAGCCCTTCAGCCATTGGGACATAGAGAAAGACCGGCAGGGCGACATCCTATGGTGCGAGACAGACATGGCACCATACAACGAACTTGGGGCGCTCCCCATCTCCATCCACTCGAAAGACGTCAGAGCGTCCGTCTTTGCCCCAAACTACGAAGAAGAACATTTGGAGCGAAGAGCAGACGCACTCAACACGCTCTACGTCGCCTTCACTCGTGCCGAATGCAACCTCTACGTCTGGGGTAAAACAAAGCCTCTGGACAAAATCAAGGACATCACCACAGCCGGCGAACTCATTTACACGACGCTTTGCTCCGACAACGACGACACGGACGAAGAGATCTTCACTTACGAGACCGGGACGCCCCTCACGGAAAAGAAGAAGGAAAAGGACGAGAGAGAGAAAAACCGCCTCCGCATCGAGCACCGCATGGCAGATGCCGTCGATGTGAAAGTCGCGACAAGAAACCCCGCCCTCCACTTCCAGCAAAGCAATCAGGCACAAGACTACCTTGAGCAAATGAAGCGTGAAGAATTAAGCACGAAGGATGAGAGCAACGCTTCACCCTTCACTCTCTCGCAGCGCGAAATGGGCAAACGTATGCACGAGGTGTTGAGCCGCATCGACGATGCCAGCCAGTTCGACGATGTGCTCCGCGAGGCACAGCAGGAAGGCATCATAGGCGAAGGCGAAGAATGGGACAACATCATCAGGCATGTTGCAGAAGGCTTCCGCAATCCGCTTGTAGCGTCGTGGTTCCAGCCAAAGAACATCATATATAACGAGTGCAGCATAGCAAGCAAGGACGAAAGGAGCGGACTGCCCTGTGTGCTTCGCCCAGACCGTGTCGTCATGGGCGACAATTGCATTACCGTCATCGACTACAAGTTCGGACATGCCAGCAGCCTGCACCACGAACAGGTAAAGACCTACATGATGCTCCTTCTGCAAATGTACCCAGAACATGAAGTGCAAGGCTACATCTGGTACATCATGGACGGGGAAACGAGAAGGGTAGCGCCCCCTTCTAACTCCCCAAAAGGGGAAAACAATAACAAATAACATGGATAAGTCGTTAAACCATAAAAGTTCCTGCCCTTTGGGGGAGGTTAGGAGAGGGACTCCATTTCTCTCTATTGTTGCAGCCGACATGCTTGCGCACTTCTCGCACGACATGCGCGACGTCACGGTGGTCTTCCCTGGCAAACGTGCGGGAATGTTCCTCAACCGAGAGTTTGCTGCCCTGAGCAATGGACCGGTGTGGACGCCACGCTACTGCACGATGGGTGACCTCTTCTCCTCGCTCACTTCGATCAAGGTTGCCGACCCTTTGGAATGCATTTGCGAACTCTACGGCGTCATGCGGGAGGTGCTCGGGGCGGAATATACGGAAACGCTGGACGACTTCTGGAGCTGGGGCGAAGTGCTCATGGCTGACTTCGACGACATCGACAAGCATACGGCCGATGCGAAGGCCATCTTCACCAACATCGCCGACTACGAACGCCTGGGGAGTCTGGACTACCTCGACGAGAATCAGCGCGAGACGCTCCGGCGCTTCTTCGGACGGTTCGCCTTGGAGAGCAGCACACGCCTCAAAGAGAAATTCCTGCTAACATGGAGCCACATGTACGAGATTTACACGAAGCTCCACGAACGGCTCTCCAAGGAAGGGAGGCTTTGGGAAGGGGCACTCTATCGCGATGTCATAGGGCGAATGAAGGCCGACGAGAGCCTCGTCCGGAAGCTGCTTGAAGGCCGACGAGACATCGTCTTTGCGGGGTTCAACGTGCTGAACAGCGTGGAGCGCTCCATGATGAGCTTCATCCAAAAGGAAGGAAAGGCTCGCTTCTATTGGGACTACGATGTCTTCTATTGCGACCCAAAGACGGATTACGAGGCGGGATTCTTTATGAAGCAGAACCTGAGAGACTTCCCGGGCGCCATCAGCGAGACAGAGCTTTTCGACAACTTCAAAGGCCTCAAAGACGTGACCTTCATTGCCTGCACCTCCGACAATGCCGCCGGGGGATACGTCAACTCCTTTATCATTGACCATTTACCATTGAACATTGAACATCTTGCATTGCAAGGCGAACAGCTCAATAATAATGGTCAATGGTCAATGGTCAATGGTCAATTCTCAATCGTTCTTTGCAATGAGGCATTGATGCTGCCTGTACTGCACGCCATTCCTGAGTCGCAGAAGGAGGTGAACGTGACGATGGGCTTCCCTGTCTGCGACACGCCCGTTTATGGCATCGTCATGGCTCTGCTTAAGTTACAGATTGAGGGCTATGATGCCAACCGCAAGCATTTCCGCTATCCTTTCGAGCTGGCATTGAGACGGCAACCGCTCTTTGGGCTGTTGAACGAAGAGGACTGCTTCGTCTATCATGGGGGCGACACGGCAGAACTGCTCGACTGGCTGCTCACCCTCATGCATCAGATTGCTCTCCACTTTGCTCAGAAGGAGGAGCTGAACGTCTTTGAACAGCTTTATAGCGAAACCGTCTTCCGCTGCGACAGAATGATTGTCACGCTCCGCAATTTTATCGCTAATCCCCATTCCCTAATCCCTAACCCACTCACTTTGCGCCGTATTCTTCGCCAGATGATGACGAGCGCTAAGATTCCTTTCCACAGCGAGCCCGACCGAGGCCTGCAAGTGATGGGAATGCTCGAGACGCGTTGCCTCGACTTCGAGAACTTGCTCATGCTCTCCGTCGAGGAAGGCCATTTGCCACGAAGCATTTACGCCAATTCGTTCATCCCTGAGACTTTGCGCGAGGCTTTCGGCTTGACGACACAACGGCATCGCTGCGCCGTCTATGCTTACTACTTCTACCGTCTTGTGCAGCGATGCGAACATCTTACGTGCGTCTATAACGAAAGCACAAACGATGGTGTTCAACACGAGATGTCGCGCTTCCTTCGGCAGATGTTGGCAGAGACGGACATTCCCATCAAGACGCTTTGGCTGAGGAGCGAACCAGAACCGAAAGCGACACAGCCTCTTGTCGTCGAGAAGACGCCGGACGTGATGGAACGCCTTCGCCTACGCTACGACCAAAACCTGCCCGAAGGCGAACACATCACTCTAAGTCCTTCAGCCATCAACACCTATATGGCCTGCCCCATGCGTTTCTATTTAGACAATGTGTTGCGCATCCGCAGGGACGACGACCCCGAGGACGGCATTTCGGCAGACATCATCGGCAACATCTTTCACGACACCGCCGAGTTCTTCTACGAATGGCTGCAGCAACGCTACGGCACCGACACCATCACCGCCGACATGCTTTGCGACAAGAACTTTGCCATCCGAGAGCCAATCCACAGGGAGCTCCAAAAGATGCTCCACGCCGCCTTCGACGTCTGCTGGTTTCATCCCACTGAGAAGTTCGACCGCCTGCCGGAGCTTCGCCGCCGCTTCAAGAAAGCAATGGTCAATGGTCAATGGTTAATGGTCAATGAATACAAAGGCACCACCCTCATTGCCCACGATGTGCTGCTGCGCTACCTGCAGGAACTCATTCGCTACGACGCCCGCCATGCGCCTTTCCGCATCATAGGGGCTGAGAAGGAGCGGACGATAGAATTCAAAATACAAAATTCAAAATTAAAAGTAGGCGGACGCATCGACCGCATTGACGAGATGGACGGAAGGCTGCGCATCGTGGACTATAAGACAGGCACATACAAGCTGAAGGACAAGGTGAAGATGGAGAATGTGGTGGGCTTGGACAAGACACACGAGCGCTACTACCTTCAGACGTTCCTCTATGCCCTTGCCGAGATGGAGCAAAAGGAATCCTCGCTGCCCATTCAGCCCGTGCTCTTCTTCCCCATCAAGGCAACCGGGGAGGACTACGACCCGTCGCTTTCTATTGACGGCGAAGTGGTCGATGACTTTGGAGGCCAGCACGCCGAAGCCTTCAGGGAAGGACTGCAGAACATCTTGGACGACATCTTCAACACCGACAAGCCCTTCACCTGCACCTCCGACGCCAAGACATGCGAATACTGCAAGCTCGGCCTCCTCTGCGGGAAAGGCGTAATATCGAAATAACGAAACATCGAAATCTCGAAATAACGTCATAACGAAATAACTATTATAAAACTTCAACAACCATGAACCATAAAATCATTCTTTCCGCATTGATGTTTGTTCAATGCTCAATGTTCAATGTTCAATGTTCAATGGCTCAAGCACAGCCGCTCTGCATTCCTACCGTTCAAGAGCAGACACCAGCACAAGGTACCGTCGAGGTATCGAAGTTCACGTC
>CAMKTM010000052.1 GCA_946415695.1 uncultured Prevotellaceae bacterium
GATGAAATCGATGGAACTGGAGATAATGAAATAAATTCCCCGGACACCAATAATATAGAATGTGGCGGCGAGAATTTAGCTTCTCGCCGCTTTTCTTTCTCCTAACACCAGAAATTCCTCTGTCTCCCAATTTGTTAAAAAATGCTAATATGTAAAAGATTTTTTGATAAACGCCCATGAGATGTTTTGCGAAAAACATATATTTGCGTAAGAAAATAAAGAAAATAACTATATTATTAATTAAAAACCTTAAGATATTTTACCTATGAGAAAATGTTACTTATTTTTGATGATGTTGTTCGTTCAACTCATCACATTGAGCGTTTTTGCTCAGACCGACGCAGAGTATAATGCTGCGCTCGAGTCCATCACTGACGGTGGCGTCTATTTTATCAAGACGGATTATGAAGGCGACTATTACTATTTGACAGCAGACGGTAACTTGACTTACTTCAAGGAGGAAGCCTGCTTGTTTACCTTTAAGAAAATCGCAGGCGACTTCAAGCCCTATGGTTTCCTGATTGACAGCGGCAGCGAGAGCGGCAGCAGCCAATACTTCAGCAATCCCAAAAGCAGCAGTAATATTGATGACACCAGTATCAACACCAGCACCCGCGGCGACAAAGGCTGGGAGGCTCAGGTGTTCTATCTCAATGAAGATGGCAAGTATGCCATTCGTGCCACCAATACCAATCCTTCTTCCAGCGGCTGGGCATGGGTTGGCAGCTCGTTTTGGACTGCTGTAGATGGCATGGCAGGGTATGATTTTACACCCCAATACATTTGGGAACTGGAAACCCCACCTGATTATGTTCGTATTTTCGCCGTATTGGATAACATCATTAAGAAATATGATTCTCAGGTGTGGGATGATAGAGATGAGGCTGATGGCGGTGGCACCTCCATGAATATGGGTACAGACTTCGGCCAGCATTCCGACTGGGACTCCTGGTATAAATTCTATGATCTGCTTCAGGAAATCTCAGACCTTTGGTATCAGTTCGATTCGGAATCTGAGGACAAGGAATGGATTGGCGAAGACGGCAAATGCCCCAGCCTGGACGATGCTTTCGAATTAAAGGCTACCGCAGATTCTCTGTATCAAGTGATTCTCGACAGCGAAGTGCCCTACACGGTGCCCGACGGCTACTACCGCATCATTGCTCACAACCGCTACAAGTCCTCTTTCGACCCTTCCGGCTTCGTTGATAAGGCCATTGCTGCATCCTTCGACAAGAATCATTTGAACAAAGTGGTCTATAGCACTCTCAACAGAGAAAGAGCAAACTTCCTCTGGAAGTTCACAAAGAGTGAGGAAGGCGACAGCATCCTGATGCAAAATGCCGGTATGGGAACATTCATCAGCCTGGAATCCATCAAGGAAAATAAACTTGTCACAACCGACAACCCAGACCTGGCTGCATACGTCATGTTCGAATATGCAGACTATAACACTGTTGAGCCCGATGGCATTGAAGCAGACAAAGACATCTTCTGCATCCGCCTTACTCAAAAGGAAAAAGGAGGTGACAACTCCTATTTCCACCAGAATGGTCACGCTTCCGCCAATGACAATAACTCTCTTTGGGGTACCTATGGCACAGACCAAGGCAAGGAAATGGAAATGGCTTACTGGAGAACAACTTACAACTATGACCTGACCAGAGCAGACGCATGGACCAGCGAATGGTACCTCGAATATGTTGATGATTCGGAAGCAGAAGAACTCATCGAGAATTTCGAGATGGTGAAGAATCACGATGTCCTCGTGGCACAGAACAACGCCCTGCGCGAAGAAGTATCCGCAGCACTTATGACGGCTAAGGACTTGAAGTTGGTTACATCTGTCAATCAGTTGTCTTCACCCTACAGCGACTCCTCCGAAGGAAAGAATATCGGTAATCTGATAGATGGCGATAAGGGCACTTTCTGGCACACAGACTACCACAATCAATCTCCGGAAGGTATGTTCTACAATTACGATGGTGCTGACATCGAATGCCACTATGTTCAGATTTCCGGCATGCAGGACATGATTGGAAAATGCGAGATGTATTGGTGCGAAAGAGCCGGTGCTGGCGACGACCGTCCTACCATGGTTGCCCTCCTTGGCGCAGACACTCCGGATGCTGCCGACGAGGAATGGGAGGAAATAGCCGTACTTGAGATTCCTAATTTCCAAGCCGGCGAGGAAAGCACGATTCCCTTCTACGTGGAAAATGCTCATCCTTATGTTCGTGTGGTTGTCTTTGATACAGATGGCACAAGCTATTCGTTCCGAAAGTTCTGGCATGCTGCAGAGATTCAATTCTATCTCGTAGAACCCAGACCTAACTCTCAGTTCATAGCACTTGGCAATATCGCCTTGAACTTAGATGCTGTTTACAAGAAGAACCTTGAAGTGGCCGACGAGGACATCACTGTCGAGCTTTACAATGAACTCCTGGCCGCATATAAGGCATTCCTGGCCGGAATGGTTGATCCCACCGAGTTGCGCAATGCTTTGGCAACATACGCAAACGTGACGAAGGGCGTTGTAGAAGGCTCAAATCCCGGCGAGTGGGAAAACACAGAGATAGCAAAGGCTTACGAAAACCTCTATGCAGAAGTGACAGCATACGACAAGGCTGGCCGCTACAATGCCACACAGAACCACAAGTATGCCGTAATGCTCAAGGCAATGCAGAAGAGCGTCATGGAGCAGGCAAACGGCGTCAAGACCGACAAGTGGTATCGTATCATGTTCCCGACGGAGGAGATGTTCACCAACTTCGGCTTCGAGCCTACCAAGGTTGGCGGCAAGTCCGACCTCACCAAAGACACAGAGGAGCAGGCCTATATGTGGGGTAATTTCGTTGCTCCCGGCGTGAAGGTGTCTGATGATGGCTATGACTTAGAAGGCAACGAAGCAACCATTATTCATCTGGAAAGTTATTCGAAGCAAGAGGTACGTGAGGGCGAGAGCAACATGCTGTTCTTCTTTGATGACCAAGAAATAGCAGACAAAGATGTCAGCTTGTTCCGCTTCATTGAACAGGAGCAGGAAGATGTCGATTACCCAAGTATCCTCCTGGATGTCAAGGAGAATATGCAGATGGCCCTTGACATGAGCACCACTTATACCCGCGGCGAGGCGCTGATAACCAATGCTTCTCAACTCTCAAGCAATGCAAGCGACTCGAGCGAAGGCCTCCACATCGAAAACCTGATTGATGGCAATCCAACCACCTATTGGCACAGCGACTATCACAAAGAAGTCCTTGAGCCGGGCTATATTCAGGTCGCTCTCAACGAACCTGTTTCCGGCTTTATCCAAGTGGATATCACACGTCGTAACACAAGTAACGGCCACATCGTTCGTATGTTCGTCCAGGGCAGCAACGATGCGGAAAACTGGAGCAATGTTGGTTACATAGAGACACCTTTCACCACCGTTGACGCCCCCGTTTCCAGTCAACCCATTAACTTGGACGGCACATACAAGTATCTGCGTTTCACTATGACTAACAGGTCTGGTACGGATAGCGGCAGCAATACGGAGTTCGATCCCTTCGCTGTAATTACGAGTGCAAACGATTATGACAAGTTGTGGTCTTACTTCCACGTTGCCGAGTTCCAGATTTATCCTGTAACTCCCGACAAGGTGCTGAATGCAAGCGGCCAAGCGCTCGAAAAGGCATTTATCGCTGCCAACAAGGTTGTCTTGAAGAACGCAACAGCTGCGGATCTTTCTGCTGCCACACAGGCTTATCAGGCATACCGTTCAGACTTCAACGCTATTGAAGGCAAGGCTGTCCTGCCCAACGCCAAGGACAAGGCTGATCCAGTCTATGCTATCCAGAACAAGGCTACCGGTCTCTTCCTCAACTGTAAGGGCAGCAACAATGCCGGCAACTCTCTCGAAACGGTTCCCACCTTCTTCGAGTACTCTGCTCCCGGTTTCCAGAGAAGTTTCCTCCACGGCAAGATGATTGACGGCACGAACTGCTCTTATCTGCACGCCCAGAACTATGACCACCGCTTCGTAACATGGAATGACACACAGGTTGACTACAACTCCGGTCTTGTCATTTGCGAAGCAGACGAAACTTTTGATGTTCCTGAAGTGTTCACCTTCTACAAAGACATCAAACCCGGCAGAATCTACAACTGGTGTAACAGTGTTACTATCACGCCAAAGGAAGTTCCCAATGAAGCTTCTGCTTACACCATGCTTGGCAGATACCAGAACGATGAGGGCGACTTCCTGGCTTTGAAGGCCATTAAGACCATCCCCGCAGGTGAGCCTGCCTTCTACATCTACGGAGACACCACGGCCTATGACGTAGAAGATGACTATGTTGAGGTTGTCGAGTTCACCGTGCCAGGCAACGAAAAACTGGTGCTCAAGGGCGACACTATCAACGGCCACATTGGCTGCATCACCAACCACACGCTCAAGCCTCATGAGATTTACTTCTCAGGCAACAATGCTATATGTATTGGCCAGACTGGTTACTACATTGGCTTCAACAGGACATGTGTGGATGTGGAATCCTGTCCCGATATTGATCCCAACGGGAATTACGACTTCAGCATCTGTCTGAATCAGGCCGGTGACGAAGCCGACGGCGTGGAGAACATTCCGGCCGCCATCGAGAAGATCAGCCAGCCGGGTGACGTCTATAGCTTGGACGGCAAGCTGCTCCGTTCCGGTGCAACGCTGAACAGCTTGAAGGCTATGGGCAAGGGTGTCTATATCCTCAATGGCGTAAAGGTGGTGGTTAAGTGAAAACCTTGAGTCAAACTCGTTTGATTGAAGGCTGAGCGGAAAGCTCCTCGAATGACCCCAAGGTTGTAGAAAAACAAAAACCTAATCTATCAAGAGAGAGAGTTCTTCAGGATAAGCCTGGAGACTCTCTTTTTTGTTTATTTCAACATGGCGCGTTCATTGCATGGTCGTGACCATGCAATGAATGACTACTTCGACACATGAAATGATAGCCTGTAAAGAGATACATCTAATTTATGTTTCGGGTGTCCTGTAAGCAGTCACAGGGTACTGAAAATAATGCTTAACCATTATTCGCAGGAATGTGTAAAAGCCTATATACACAGGTCTTCCGGAACATCCGAAACTTCTGATACATCTAATATAATACGATATGATATACTTTAAGAGCCTGTTTTTGATAGCAAGTCTGGTGCCAGCGTTGCATGGCTTGGCCCAATCCCCTCTCTCTCCTTCAGGAAGAGAATCAATTGAAGAAATAACTTTGCCCGATGGCAAGGTGGTGAAGATAGACCGCAGTGTCTTTCCCGACCTCAAGTATGATGCCACTCCAAAGGCCAAGCCTGCCGATTATGTGGCTCGGCGAAAAGCCCGCAGGGCAAAGGCGCAGCTGCCGCCATTCGTCTATAACGGGGAAGACAAGTACTTCCCGCCCATCTTCAATCAGGATGGCGGTTCGTGCGGCTCGGCTGCAGGTGTGGGCTACCAGTTCACGCACGAGATAAACAGCTATCGCGACGCTGATGCCTCGTTACCCGAGAACCAGTATCCTTCGCATTTCACGTGGCTGATGGCTTACCAGACCAGCACGACAGAGGGAATGGCAAAGGCTATTGGCATCCCCAATGTGCCCACATACGGCGGGCGCACTTATAGCAGGCTCTTCGGTCCGCAGACGCATGATGACCCGGATTATGGCTGGATGCAAGGGTACGACAAATGGTTCAGTGCCATGTGGAACCGCTCGGCTTACGATTTCAATCTGTCTCCCACGAACACGCCCGAGGGAAGGCAGGAGCTGAAGGAATGGCTCTACAATCATAGTGGCGACGAGACCATGCATGGCGGCGGCGTCGTTGGCATCGGCGTGGCAGCATACGGCACATGGGCTGCCATTCCCAACTCCGCGGCCAATAAGGAGGCTGGTGTCGTAGGAATGAAGTATGTGAAGAAATGGGGCGATACGTTCAACCATGCGCTCACGGTTTGCGGATATGACGACCGCATAGAGTTCGACCTCGACGGCGACGGAAATGTGGGCGAAGTGGACGAAGATGAAGTGGGAGCTTGGATTATTGCCAATTCTTGGGGCGACGGATGGGAGAACAAAGGTTTCATCTATTGTCCATACAAGTACAGTTATGCTGTCGATAACGACACTTGGACTTGGACCCCGGGCGCTTTTGTCATTCGCCAAGATTATCGTCCTCTTCGTACCATCAAGCTTTTGATGGATTACAGCCACCGCAGCGAAATGCTGCTTTCTGCCGGCGTTGCCGAGAACTTGAACGCCACAAGACCGGAAAAGACCATCCCCTTCGAGCATTTCCGCTATGCGGGAAACACTTTGGGTGCCGACCCTGCTCCCGAAGTGCCGATGCTGGGACGTTGGACGGACGGCATTCATTACGAGCCGATGGAGTTCGGTTACGATCTCACCGACCTCACTTTCTCTGTTGACCGAACGAAACCGTTGAAATACTTCTTTATCGTCAAGACGAAAACAGGTGCGATTGGCAGCGGACACATCTACAAGGCATCCATCATCAACTATGAGATAGAGAACGAAGGCGTGGAAATTCCCTTCGAACAAAAGGACGTGGAGATAAAGAACAATGGCCGGGAGACCGTTATCAGCGTTGTCGTGCCTGGCGAACAGCTCTATCCTCCAACGAATCTCAGCTTGGAAGATGGCGTGCTGGTTTGGACGGCACCTCAAGCCTCAAGCCTCTCGCTTACAGGATATCATGTCTATGAAGGAACGAGGCTTGTGGCACAACTGCCCGAGGGTCAGACGTTCTTCGCGCCTAAAGACGGAGCGACAGACGCATTTTCCGTCAAGGCCGTCTATCGTGCAGGCCGGTACGAGCAGGAGTCCGCTCCCTCCAATGCCGTCGTTCTTTCGATTCCGGCACAGGGAGCCAACCATTTCGTCAACATGAACGAGAGCGGCATCACCATTCCCAATGCCGTTTCCGAGATGCTGGGCAAAGCTACCATCGAGTTCTGGATGCGCAATGACAAGAACGTCAACTACACGCATCAAGTTGGTCCCGGATGGGGCAAGTTCCTCTTCCACAACAACAGCAACGGCGCCCTTTCCGTCGGGTGGGACAGCGGTGGTTCAGACCGCTTGAACGTTTCGGGCGTCTTCACTTCCCTCAAGAAATGGAACCACATTGCGATTGTCATCAACGGAAACGTGCTCACGCTATATGTCAATGGCGTTAGGAAAGGTTCGATTACGTCCAAGACCTTCTCGGGCCTCGTTGCTTTCGGCGACCTCCAATTCGGTCGCACCACGAACAGCAACCAATGGTGGATAGGTGGCTTGGACGAAATACGCGTTTGGAAAACGGCTCGCACACAAGCCGAGATCAGGAACAACATGCGGGTGCGCATTGCAGTTCCTGCCCTCCAGCCCGACCTCCTCGTTTATGTGCCGATGGAGACCATCGAGGTGGATGGTGAGACAAGGCTGCGCGAATACGTCAGTGGCAAACACGCCAAGTTCCAAACGATAGGCACATGGGAGGTCGTGGAGGACGAGAGCCCGCTTTCCGGCTCAGTGCCAACGCCAACGCTCACCATCGCCGAAGAGAGCGGCACACATATTGCCGGCGTTCCCTTCAAGCTGACAGCCAACACGTTGCTCAATGCGACGTCTTGGACGTGGACAGTAGGCGACGCCTTGGAGACAACGAACGGCATGAGCCCCACTTTCACGTTTGCTGATGCAGGAACATATAAAATAATGTGTACAGCCACCCTTGCAGACGGAAACACCATTTCAGCCGAAAAGGAGATTACCGTAGCCGAAGGAGAAGCGCCAGTGGCTGCCTTCGACGTGCTTAATGCCGACCTGCCAGCTGGCGACCGCTTCAGCTTCGTCAATCGCTCGGAAGGCATCGGATGCACTTTCCTTTGGGAAATGCCCGGAGCAGAGATCGAGCGGGTGGGAGGCACCAATGCCACTGCCCTCTATCCCTCCACCGGCACCTTCGCCGTTACCCTCACCGCTACCAATCGCTACGGCTCCAGCAGCGTGACGAAGGAAGTGACGGTTCGCGAATCGGCTCCAGCAGCCCTTTTCGACGTCTCTTCCACGGCCATCATGCTTGGCGAAAGCGTCCAGCTCATCGACGGTAGCCGTTACAGCCCCGCCTCGTGGAAATGGGAACTGAACAATGGCAGCCGCGCCCTGACCGTCAGCGAGCAGTCGCCCGTCATCGTCCCGACAGCCCCGGGCATCTACGATGTCAGCCTCCGCGTCGCGAACCCTTTGGGCGAGAACACCCTGACGCGCAAGCGCTACCTCATTGTAAGCAACGACGACCCTCTCTCCTGCCTCAACTTCACGGGCAGCGAGACCTTGCAGCTCGCCTGCCCCTTCACCGAAACACAGAAGAAACTCACGCTTGCATGGTGGATGCGTCCTACCGATTGTCAGGGCAGCGTAAGCCTTACTTCCTCTGCAGCGGGCCTCTCTACTTCTATTGATGGCAAAGGCTTGTTGACCATCTCGATAGGCAGCAGAGCGGCACAATCTGCAGAGGGCTACATCATCAAGGACGAATGGCATCACTACGCCATCACCTACAGCTCCGGCACCGTCAAGTTCTATCGCGACGCCATGCTCGTCAGCACATCCAGCACAAAGCTCCCTGCCACCTTCCCCGCCCTCGGAACCATTACCGCGGGCGAAGGCTTCAAGGGACAGATTGACGAAGTGCAGCTTTGGAACACATTACTCTCCGAAGCCAAGATAAAAGCTTATAGCAATCAGCATATCTCTGACATTCAGGAGGCTCAGGCGACAGACGGCTTGCTGCTCTATTATGACTTCAACCAGAACGGAGGCGATGTCATCGACCGCACCTCCAGTGGCTGCAACGCCCAGCGCATTGGCTTCGGCCCCGATGGCGACGCATGGAACTCCGCCATGGGCGTCTTCACCCTTGATAACGACGCTCTCATGCATGGCGACATCTCGGCAGCATATCTCACGAATTACAAGAATCCGTTCATAACCGCATCGGGAACCGTCAACCCCAACGGCAGCAGCCGTTTTCTGAAGCTGGCCATGCGTACCAGTCGTTCGAAGTGGCAGGACGCCAACGCCGTCGTTCAGGGCAACATTACTACCGGCGCACATATCGATACCTCCCATCACAGCGACATCCAGTTCGAGACCACGTGGAGCGGCTTCGCCACGTCGCTGCTCGACTATCGCCTCTGGCAAGCCGTGACGCTGCCTGCCGGAAAGTACCGTTTCAGCATTGAGCCAGGCGACGTTGACGACATGCAGCAGAGCCGATTGGTTGCTTGCGAAGGCAGCGCGATGGTGAGCGATGCGGAATGCGAAGAGAAAGCCATTGCCTCCGCCCTGTTGAGCAGCGGCACGATAAGCTTCGCCCTCGACGAGGAGAAGGAAGTGTCCCTCGGCATCATTGTCAACCTGACAGGCCAGACCAGCTTCGGCATCCATGCCTTCAGGCTCGAAGGCGTCACCGTCGAACCGCTTGTCCCCGAAGACCCCGACGGAATCGGCAGTCTCACCTTCGGAGCGGACGAAATGATAAATGGTAAATCGTCAAATGGCGAATACTACGACCTCTCCGGACGCAAAGCGGGCGGTCGATTGAAGAAAGGCATTTACATCAAGGACGGACAAAAAGTTTTGGTTAAGTAAGGGCCGCAGCCCTTACTTAACGCGAGTTCTTCGCTTCGCTAAGGCGCAGGCGGAGCGGCGAAATCTCTTGCCCCCGCTCCTCGCTCCTTGCTTCTCTTGATTGTTTGCTTCTACATGTACGTGCAATTGCTTTTACATGTACGTGCAATTGCTTTTACATGTAGAAGCAAACAACTTGCCGTGGGATGAAAGCGTAAAAGACTGATTATAACATTTCGTTGCTCCGCCTGCTCCTGAACGAAGCGAAGAACTCACGTTACTTAACGATAAACTTTTGACCGTTACGGATTACTATACCCTTCCCCGCTTTGTTTGCAGGATAACCCTGAATGCTGTAGGCTTGGCCTTCCTGTTGTTCCATGCTTACAGTTCCTTCCACGCTTTCAAACCCGTCGTAGAAGTCGGGTAGGGCCTGATAGAGCAGTTCGAAGTTGTCGAAGCAGCACCAGCAGTCGCCTCTGTAGATGTCGCATTTGAGGCCGAATCTCAATGTTCCCTTTTCGGATAGTGTGTATTCTATCTCGTTCTGGTAACATCCTTCGGCAAAGCGAATGCCTGCGGCACGCATGCTGTGAGGGAAACCATTGCGGTTATCGACGGAGCCGTATTGCGAGGCTTCGGGCCAAGGCTCGGAATAGAGGGACTTCACTTTCACGGTGCTGTCGTTCAGGTAGAGGTATGCCTGGATGTCCTCTGTTCCGGCGCGATAGGCCGCTCCGCCGTCGTTGCTGCCCGTGCGGAAGAGTGCGTTGCAGCGGATGGTATAGACGCCCGGACGCATGTTCGTGAGCGTCTGGTACACATCGAACGCCCTGTTGTAAGCTTCGCCGCATCCATCGCGATAGGTGGGTTCGCCCTGCCAGCCGTCTTTTGTGGAGAAGTCGTTGCCAGGGACGAAGAGCGTCATGTCGAGGTACTCGCCCTCCCTGGGCGCTGCGCTGGCAGACTTCAGGTAGGTCGTTATTGCTGATTTCAGATTTGTCAACGCGGTGTTGACTTGTGCTTGTGTGCCGGCTTTTTCCAAGCCAGCATCGGCCGACCTGATTTTCGAGAGGAAGGTGGAGAGGGCTGCCGACTCGAGGCTTGCCTCCACGTTCCGAGCTGCGTAGCTGCGCCAGTAGCGGTATGCCTCGCAGACCGGAATGACTTGGGCGATGGTGTTCAGCAGGTTCTTTGCTTCAGTGATTATCATCTTCATCTGGCTGTCGGTGAGGCTCTCTTTTGCTGCCTTTTCCAAAAGGGTTTCTATGTTCTGCCGCAGCCGGTCGGTCAGCAGGGGATTGTCCTTCGTCGCTTCCAGATGCTTCACCGTCTCTTCGAGCCTTCGGGGGAGGATGGTGCTCTCGCCAGCTTTTTCGAGGCTCATGTAGTCGATGTTCGGCATCCATCCGCTCTCGTAGTAAAGCTCAATGCTATTGGAACCGGCCTTCAAGTGGAGCGTCATGTCGTATTCCTTGAATGTTGCCCAGCCATTGGTCATCACGCTGAGCGTCCCCGCATTCTCGCCGTTCACTACGACATTGAATGGTCGGTTCTCGGCAGAGGCGGCAGCGAAGTGAACCGTGTAGTCAGCCTCCTCGATTACATATACGTCGCGCCATACAATCGAGTTGCTCCGCCTCCCGCCCAGCCAGCCGACAGATGCGCCGCCGCTGGCCGAAGAGGGCGTCTCGTAGATGGCTGTGCCGATCGACTGGTTGTTGTATATCTCCTGATAGTCGGGCAGAAAAGCCGTCTCTGCCTCATAGATGTAGCGCTCCAATCGCTTCTGGGCATCCAGCTTGTAGATGCGTGTGCCGTGAGCAGGAACGATGACGGACAGGCTTCCCTCCATCTCTCCCAAGTCCTCGTGCTCGAAGAGGTCGCGCACCTTCACCTTCCCTCCCAAATCTACTTCGCTGAAGCAGAGGCTCATTCTTTCCTCTCGGTCGCTCGGGTTGTAGAGCGCCACAGCCCTTGTCGTGCCATGGAGCGAGAGGATGTCTTTCGCCAGGACATAAGTCTCGCCGATGTGCTGCACGACGTATGCCTGCAGCCCCAGCGGGTCTTGGTTCAAGGCGATGAGCTCCGTGTTCTTCAGCAGGGCAAGCGGACGCTCCTTGATGGTTGCCATGTTGCAACCGATGAGCAAGGGGCTCGACATGATGCACCACATTCCGAAATGCGTCTTGTCCTCCTCTTCCGTCATCGAGCGCCCCACTTCCAGCATGTCCATGTCGTTGTAGCAGCCGCCATAGCAGTAGGCGGAGAGGTAGAGGTTCTCGGCCAGAATGCCCTTCACGGAAGCCCAGCCGTCATAGATGTCGCCTGTCGTGCGCCATGAGGTCGAGATGTCGTGGCACCATGTGCCCGGATAAGCCCAGCGGCACAGGTTGTAGCGGACGTCCTTTCCTGTGTTCACGATAGCGTTGTGTATGGCTGTGTATTGCTCCTGCTCGTTCAGTCCGGCATGGTTGCCTCCACAGTAATCCACTTTGATGAAGTCGAACTCCAGCTCCTTGAAGTAGTAGTCGGCATCCACCTGTTCGTAGCCGTAGAAGCCCACGTTGGTGTTTCGCGTGTCGCCGTTGCTGATGCTGCCGCAGGTGCAGTCGCCCGCATCGCTGTAGATGCCGGCCTTCAGACCTTTGGAGTGAATGTAGTCGCTCACTACCTTCAGCCCGTGGGGGAAACGCTGTGGGTGAATGCGTACTTTTCCTTGCGAAGTTCGTCCATATTGGAAGCCGTCATCGATGTTGATGTAGAGGTAACCCACGTCCTTCAGCCCCTGCGAGACCATTGCGTCGGCTTGCCCTTTGATGATGTCTTCGGAGATGTTGACGGAAAAAGTGTTCCATGAACTCCAGCCCATGGTCGGAGGGGCAACTTGTGCTTTCGTGCAGAGCGGACCGCAAGTCAGAATGCCGGCAATCCGGAGATAATGTTTCAAATTCATAATGCTATTCTTTTCCTTTTTTCTGCAAAGTTATGGAAAAAAAGTCACATACCATTCTCTCCGGCACAAAAATTAATTGATTATCCGCTATTGTACCACCAGAATCAAAGAAGCTTTTCTCACAGATTATATTTTAAGTCACGCTGAAATCGCAGATATACGCAGAAATGTCGCCTTTGGCGAAGTGAAAAGTAAAGAGTGAAAAGT
>CAMKTM010000053.1 GCA_946415695.1 uncultured Prevotellaceae bacterium
TATTTCCTATTACCGATGTGATTTACGACGGTCAGAACTTTGAATCGCCATTTATATCCGACTTATTAAAGGCCAAGCAATCTGTTGTCGTCTCATGCCCGAATGTAAAAATAGTACGACACTCACAGATTGCTGACCGTTTTGCTGATTTAATGGCAAATGGTATTGAGATTGTGTTGTATACAAAAGAAGAGAATGATACTGCGATACTTTTACAACATCAGGGAATATCTGTCATCTACAATGACCATCTTTCACTTCATGCTGCCATTATTGACAAAAGCACCATCTGGTACGGCAGTGTCAATATCCTTGGATATCGCTCCCTTGAAGATAATCTTATTCGATTCAATAATCCTGAGATAGCATCAAACCTATTAGACTCATTACAGAAATCAACATGAGCAACCGAGTTGTGAAGGAATATGAAACAGCAGTCCGTCTTTCCCAGGGTAATCGCAGTGAATCTGGTCACTGTTGGATGTGACAGTCAGGTTCTTTTCTGTTTATGATTATTATGGCTTTGGCAACATCCTCACGTGGATTTGACGAAATAGACACGTGGATTTTACAAACGACACAGGTGTAATTGGCAAACTAAACACGAGGAGTTGGCAAACTAAACACGTGTAATTGCCAAACTATGCACGTGTAATGCCAACTGTCCACGCTGTCTTTCGGATTTAATGCGTCGTTTTTCTTCCTTTTCCTACCTTTTTTCTTTGTTTTCGTGCCATCGCATCGTATTTTTTGCTATATTTGTGGAGCGATAAACGAAGAATTAAGAGTTAAGAGTGAAGAATCAAAGTTACTATCGCCCTGTAAATAGTTAAATTACTATATAACGTGAGTTCGACGAATTGTTATAATCAGTCTTTTACGCTTTCATCCCACGGCAAGGTGTTTGCTTGTACATGTAAAAGCAATTGCTTGTACATGTAGAAGCAATTGCACGTACATGTAGAAGCAAACATCCAAGAGGGGCAAGGAACAAGGAGCGGGGGGCAAGAGATTTCGTCGAGCTTGCGTTAAATAGTACATAAATTGTAAATAGTAAATTATAAAGATGAGAATCGTAGTCTTGACCGGTGCTGGTATGAGCGCAGAAAGCGGCATCAGTACGTTCCGCGACAATGGCGGACTTTGGGAGCAGTACAACGTGGAGGATGTGGCGACGCCCGAGGGCTGGGCCCGCAATCCGAAACTCGTGACGGAGTTCTATAACACGCGTCGCAAAGAACTGCTCGGAACGAAGCCATGTCTGGGGCATGAGCTTGTGGCACAGTTGGAAGATAAGCATGCCGTGACGGTTGTGACGCAGAACGTCGATGACCTTCACGAGCGAGCAGGCAGCAGCTACGTCATTCACCTGCACGGCGAACTGATGAAGGTGACGAGCAGCCGCTCGCCCAATGACCCGCGCTACATCAAGACGCTCGACGCAGAACATATCGAAGTGAAGATGGGCGACCTTGCTGGCGACGGCAGCCAGCTCAGGCCCTTCATCGTCTGGTTTGGCGAGGCGGTGCCCGAGATAGACCGAGCCGTGGAGGAATGTGAGAAGGCTGATATGCTCATCGTCATCGGCACGAGCCTCAATGTCTATCCCGCTGCAGGGCTGACCAGATGTGTCCGTCCCGGCACACTCATCTACCTCATCGACCCGAAGCCCGTCCAGTGGAACAGCGACGTGCCTGTCCACCACATTATGAAGGGCGCAAGCGAAGGGATGAAGGAGCTGATAAAGGAGTTAGAGGAGAGAGACCCCTACCCAACCTCCCCGAGGGGAGGAGAAAAGTAAATAGCTAAATTACAAAATAGTACATAAATTGTAAATTGTCAAATTGTCTAATAGTAAAATTGTCAAATGAGTGAACTTAGAATACGCTGCCGTAATAATGGAAAAAGGTTGAGTGTGCCCTTCGGCAGTTCGCTCTATGATGTCTTCGAAGCGGCAAACTTCCACATGGACTTCGGCCCTGTGGCGGCTCGCGTCAATAATAAGGTGCAGGGCATGAACTACCGCTTCTACAATAACAAGGACGTGGAATTCCTGTCGCTTACCTCGGACAGCGGAATGCGCACCTACACCCGAACGCTCTTCTTCATTTTGGCTAAGGCCGTGGAGGATACTTTCCCGGGAGGCAAGCTGCTCATCGGCGGCTCCGTCTGTCGGGGTTACTATTGCGAACTGCGCATAGGCCGGCCCATCGAGGACGAGGACGTGCTGCGCATCAAGCAGCGTATGCAGGAAATAGTGGATGCAGACATGTTCATCCACCGTATGCAATGCCCTATCGAGGAAGCCATCGAGATGTTCGAGAAGCGAGACATGAAGAGCAAAGTGCAACTCCTGGAGAGCCAGGACAACCTTTATACTTATTATTATAAGTTGGGCGACACCATCGACTACTTCTACAGCTGTCTGCTCACGCGCACCAGTCAGGTGCACCTCTTCGACCTTGTCAAGCTCTACGACGGACTGCTTCTGTGCGTCCCTTCGCAGAAGGAGCCTTGGCGCTTGGAAGAGATCGAGGAGCAGCAGGAAATGTTTGAGGTCATACGGGAACATCACCGCTGGCAGGAAATCCTTGGTGTGCGGACGGCAGGCGAACTCAACCATGCCATTCAGGAAGGTTTTGCCACGGACCTTATCAACGTCAGCGAGGCTTTACAGGTGAAGAAGCTCAGCGACATTGCCGACGAGATAGCGAAACGAGGCTCCCGCATGGTGCTGTTGGCAGGGCCCAGCAGTAGCGGCAAGACGACTACTGCCAAGCGGCTGGCAATTCTTCTGATGGCTTGTGGCCTTCGCCCCCATACCATCAGCATCGACGACTATTTCGTCAACCGTGTCGATACTCCGAAGGATGCCAACGGCGAGTATGACTTCGAGTGCATCGGGGCGGTGGATACAACTTTCTTCAACAAGCAGATGAACGAGTTGCTGAGAGGCGAAGAGGTGGAGCTGCCGCGTTACGACTTCAAGTTGGGCGAGCGTGTCTTCGAGGGCAGGACGCTTCGCATCGGCCCCGATGACATCATCGTCCTGGAAGGCAACCATGCGCTTAATCCCATCCTTACCCAGCAGATTCCTGACGAGCAGAAGTTCCGCATCTATGTCTCGACGCTCACGACCATACAGCTCGACGACCACAACCATATCCCCACTGCCGACATCCGCTTGCTGCGGCGAGTGCTTCGCGACTACAAGCACCGTGGTTTCTCTGCCGCTGAGACCATCAAGCGCTGTGCAAGCGTGAAGGCTGGCGAGGAGAAGTGGATTTTCCCCTTCCAAGGACTGGCCGATGCCACCTTCAACAGTGCCTTGCTTTACGAACTTGGCGTGATTCGCGACCAGGTGATGCCCATCTTGGAGCAGGTGCCGGAGCGTGCTGTTGAGTATGCCGAGGCAAGCCGCCTGCGCAAATTCCTTGCCTATTTCCGTGACATCCCTGGCGATCAGGTGCCGCCCACCAGCCTGCTCCGAGAGTTCGCCGGAGGAAGTTCCTTCAAGTATTGACCCCCTAACCCCCTTTAGGGGGAACAAATTACGAAATGGTAAAAATGTACATAAATAGTACATTGTAAATTGCTAAATTGTACCTTAAATAAGTAAGAGATGAAAGACGAAAGATTGCTCTCCATCGATGCCCTTCGAGGCTTTGACATGTTGTTTATCATGGGCGGTGCAGGCTTGCTTGCAGCGCTTGCCCAATGGTTTCCTTGCGACTTCACCGAGGCTCTTGCCTTGCAGATGGACCATGTGGATTGGCATGGACTTCGTCACCACGACACCATCTTCCCGCTGTTCCTCTTCATTGCAGGCATCTCTTTCCCGTTCTCCCTTGCCAAGCAGCGCAAGCAGGGACGTTCCGAATGGGCTATCCATAGGAAAGTCATAGTCCGCGGGCTGATGTTGGTCTTCTTGGGAGTGGTCTATAACGGCTTGCTGAACTTCGATTTCGAGTCGCTTCGTTATGCCAGTGTTCTCGGGCGAATCGGTTTGGCATGGATGTTTGCAGCCCTTATTTTCATCCATTCCGGATGGAAGGCGAGAGTTGGCATCACGGCTTTGCTGCTCGTGGGCTATTGGCTTGTGGTGGGCTTCGTTCCTGCCCCAGATGCCGAAGGCGCCGACATCTTCTCTGCCCAAGGCTCGCTCGTCGGCTATGTTGACCGTATCCTTCTGCCGGGCGTCATTTATTACGGGAACATCGACCCCGAAGGAATCCTGAGCGTCGTCCCTGCCATAGGAACAGCATTGCTGGGTATGTTTACAGGTGAGTGGGTAAAGAAAAGGAGCAAGGAGCAAGGAGCAGGGGGCAAGACTGTTCTCTGGATGATCCTGGCCGGCGTCATTATGTTGGCTCTCGGCCTGCTTTGGAACGAAGTGTTCCCCATCAACAAGAAGATGTGGACGAGTTCCTTCGTGCTGGTCGTCGGAGCCTATTCCGTGCTGATGTTCGCTTTCTTCTATTATATAATAGATGTGTTGGGGTGGCGGCGATGGACGTTTTTCTTTATGGTTATTGGCATGAATTCCATCACCATTTATCTGGCTCAGAAGTTCATTAACTTCAACTATACTGTGGAGAAACTTTTTGGAGGCCTTGTGAAACTGATGCCCGAGGACTCGCAGGCTTTCTTCACGAAGGCGGCCTACATCGCCGTCTGCTGGCTCTTCCTTTACTTCCTTTATCGCAAGCGTGTATTCCTGAAAGTATAAAACCTAAAACTAACTTATTATTATGAAGAAGCAGTTCCTTTCCATGCTGGTGCTTGCCAGCGCAGTTTCTGTCACATCCTTTTCGCAGGATGTTTCTTTGGAGAACGCCAAGTTCCGCATCGGCGACGACGCCTCGTGGGCTGGCGTGAATGTTGACGAAAGCTCGTGGCGAGACATTCAGAACACGAGTACTTGGGACACTCAGGGCATTTCCTGCAACAATGCGTTTGCGTGGTATCGCTATCATGTCACCATCCCCAAGAGCCTGCTCGAGAAGTCCGACCTCAAAGAGACGGTCGATTTCAATATGGGCAAGATAGACGATGCCGACGAGGTGTACCTCAACGGCAAACTTATCGGCAAGACCGGCGCTTTCCCCAAGGACGAAGGCGGCTACAAGAGTGCATGGAGCTTGGTGCGCGTTTATAGCGTGAAGGCAAACAGCAGTCTCATAAAGTGGGATGCCGACAATGTGGTGGCCGTCAGAGTCTATAACGGCGGCGAGCCGGGCGGCATGTTCTCCGGCCCAATCAAAGTGCGCGTTCCCAACACCATCGACAACCTGAGCATCGATGTCAAGGAAAGAGATGCCGCCTCGGCCATCTGCACCCTGAACAGCAAGATGCAAGCCACCAAGAGCGGCGTCTTCAAGGTCCTCGTTCAGGATCCCGAGACGAACGAAGTCTTGAACGAAAAAGAGATGAAGGTGTCTGTCAACAAGGGCAAGAGCCGCGTCATCAGCCTGCCGTACGACAATCACCGGATGGTTCGCGTCATAGCGTCCTTCACCGAGAACAAGACGGGTTTGAGCGTTGAGACGAAGTACATTCCCAAATACATCCTCACGCCTGCCGCACCGGCCGAGCCTCGTTTCAACACTACGCCGCTCTATGGCGTTCGCCCGGGCTCTCCCATCCACTTCCGCTTTGGCGTGAGCGGCGAGAAACCCATGAAGTTCTCTTCTGCAGACCTTCCAAAGGGGCTTGCCATCAATCCCGACAACGGTGCCCTCAGCGGGTCTTTGGAGAAACCAGGTTCCTATACCTTTACCGTAAAGGCCAAGAACGCCAAGGGCGAGCAGACGCAGAGGTTCACCATCCGCTGCGGGAGCAAGATTGCCCTCACACCCCCGATGGGATGGAACAGTTGGAACTGCTGGGGTCTGAGCGTCACGCAGGACAAGGTCATCAGCAGCTCGAAGGCTCTTATTGAGAAAGGCTTGGCCGACTATGGCTATTGCTACATGAACATC
The DNA here is from genome assembly GCA_946415695.1 of uncultured Prevotellaceae bacterium. Taxonomy (GTDB): domain Bacteria; phylum Bacteroidota; class Bacteroidia; order Bacteroidales; family Bacteroidaceae; genus Physcousia. The sequence goes on from CAMKTM010000053.1 coordinate 5,982, forward strand.
GACGACGGCTGGGAAGCCCCCCAGCGCAACGCCGATGGCACCATCGCCGTGAACGAGAAGTTCCCAAGCATGAAGGACCTCGGCGACTGGCTGCACAGCGAAGGCCTGAAGTTCGGCATCTATTCCTCCCCCGGCGACCTTACCTGCGGAGGGTACCTCGGAAGTATCGACCACGAACTGCAGGATGCAGAGAGCTACAACAGTTGGGGCATCGACTATCTGAAGTACGACTGGTGCGGCTATGGTCGCAAGCACCGAACGGAACCCGACAACCAGACCGTCGCCAGCTACGTCCGCCCCTATCTGCTCATGGAAGGCTATCTGCGCCAGCAGCCGCGCGACATCTTCTACAGCCTCTGCCAGTACGGCATGGCCGACGTGTGGAAGTGGGGCGAAGCCGTGGATGCCAACTCCTGGCGTACCACGGGCGACATCACCGACACCTGGGAGAGCCTCTACAGCATTGGTTTCACTCAGCAGCCCGACCTCTATTCCTACGCAAAACCAGGCCATTGGAACGACCCCGACATGCTGATTGTAGGCAAGGTGGGCTGGAGCAATAACCTCCGCGACAGCCGCCTGACGCCCGACGAGCAGTACACCCACATCAGCCTTTGGACACTCCTTGCCAGCAACATGCTCATCGGTTGCGACATCGCTCAGATGGACGAGTTCACCGTCAGCCTGCTCTGCAACCACGAGGTAAACGCCGTCAACCAGGATATTCTCGGCAAACAGGCCAAGCGCGTCGTGCTGGACGGCACAATACAGATTTGGGCACGTCCCTTGAGCGACGGCAGCTATGCAGTGGGTATCTTCAATGTTGGCTCCGCGGACGCTCGCGTCGATTTCAAGAAGTACTTCAAGGAGATGGGCATTGCGAGCCTGAAGAGCGTTCGCGACCTATGGCGTCAGCAGAACCTCAGCACCTCCGACGTCAACTACTTCATCCCAACTCATGGCGTGAAGTATCTGAAAATTGAAAAGTGAAGAGGTAGGCTTTAGGAGCAAGGGGCAGGGAGCAAGGGGCAAGGAGCAAGGGGCAGGAGAATAGTCCTGGCAGTTGGTATCCTCCCAGCTCCTTGCCCCCAGCTTCTTGCCCCTTGCCCCTTGCTCCCTGCTCCTTGCCCCTAAAGAAAGCCCCTAAAGAAAGATTTTTCACTTTTCACTTTTCACTTTTCACTTTTTTTCGTACCTTTGCAGGCGAAAACAACATAATAGCCACTCAGGCTCCTGTAGTTCAATGGATAGAACTACGGTTTCCTAAACCGTCAATCCGGGTTCGATTCCCGGCGGGAGTACAGCAGGATACGATAGGGAAACAAAAGAGCGAACCGTCAGCAGCGACGATTCGCTCTTTTTATTTTATAGCTCTCCCCGAGACTTGTTACATTAACGTGAGTTCTTCGGCAAGCCTCAGGCGCAGGCGGAGCGATGAAAACTAAAGGACCAAAACGCCTACTTTGACATACAACTTCGCAGGGGGTGTTGTTTGCTTGTACATGTACAAGCAATTGCAAGTACATGACCATGCAATTGCAAGTACATGACCATGCAATGAATGTCTCATGGCGAAGTTCGCATTTTCTTCGGCAAAAACCTCTGGCGCAGTGGAAGCAGGCCGACTTTCCCGGACAGCAATACTTGGCTTTTGCGTTTGTTCGAATAGGGTAGGGCTGTTCGGGTAGGCGTGTTTACTTCACTTCACCAGTGTTTTCTTGCCGTCGATGATGTAAATGCCTCGCGACGTTAGACCGTTAGGCCTGTTGCCGTTTTCTATGAGACGGCCTTGTAGGTCGTAGATGAGGGCTTCCTCTCCCGGCATGTCTCTCTCGGAATGCTGCGTTTTCTCGATGCCTGTGGCTGTGGGTCGGATGCCTTTCAGTCCGAAGTCGATGTAGGCTCCTCCGCCTTTGTTGGTGCATTCAATGGCGATGACGTTGTTGGCGTCGGGCGTCAGGGCGTCCATGGCTTCCTGATTGATGGGGATGTTCTTGTAGCCGGTGAGGTAGCCGCTTTCGTGGAAGGCTTCCACGCCGTTGAACCAGACGGTTACGTCTTCGTCGTGATGTATTCTTCCTGTCAGTGCGCTTATCTGTTCGGTGCTGAAGTCGGTGAGGTCAAGGTGGTATCGCAGGCGAATGTCGTAGGTGTTCCATGTGGTGCCCAGGAAGCTTCCGGGGGGATTGTTGGCTCCGAAACCCGACGCCCCTTCCTTCCAGTTGTTGTCGTCGTAGCTTTGTTTTGTCCAGTTTGTGTTCGTCGAGGCGCTCGATGAGGTTTGGTATTTCCATGTTTGGGGCGATTCTTCGGCTGTGGGAAGCACGGAGCATTCTTCGTAGATGAAGTAGGAGAGCAGGTTGTTCAGTTCTTCGGTGCTGATGACCAGTACAGACCCTTCCTCGGCTTCTTCGGGCAGTGAAAGGAGGTTCTCGTCGCAAGGATACCATTTGACTTCTGCGGGGTTGCCGCTTCGGCTCATGGTCTGATGGCTCTTCTCGGTCGGGTTGTATAGCAGGAACCATCCTTTGCCGTCGAGGGCTGGGAAGGTTTGCGGTGCGCGGCTCTTTGGTATCTGCGAGCTGAAGATGCGCTGTGGCTCGGAGAAGTTCATCCCCGATACTTTCAATGTGCTGGTTTGCGTCTGGAGAATGTTTCTGTCCGTGTTGTAGAAGAGTGCGGTAAAGGTGTCGCCCGTCTTTTCTATGTGCATGTCGTAAACGGAGTAGCTGGTGGAGTAGAAGAGGCGGGGAGTGGTGAACCGTTTCCAGTCTTGTGTGTTGGTGACGTAGATATTGCTTCTGTCGCCGTTCTTGGCTGTCCAATAGATGTAGAAACGCGATGTGGCTTCGTCGTAAATCCATTCGGGGGATTCAGCCTTGCTGATGTCTGTCGTTGAGGGCCTGACCAGTATGTTTCCGTTCTCGCCCACCTGCCAGTGGATGAGGTCTTCGCTTTGCAAGTGATAGAAGCCAGTCTTTGTGCCGTCGCCGATGGTTGCCACCAGATGGAAGATGTCTTTCCCGTCTGTGCTTGTCCTGCGGATGAAGGGTGCTTTCATTTCAATGTCGGCAAACTCCCCGCCCAGGATGTTGTGGCCTCCATTGATGGTCTGCCACTTTGCACCGTCCAGGCTGTAGGCATAGTGCAGTCTTCGGCTCGAGGGCAAGGTGTAGGTCAGGAGGTATGCTTTGTCGCTCGAAGTGGTGAATTCAGGTGCGGGAGTCCTGGCAGGCATGGGTTCTGCCTGCAAGTCGGCATTGGGGGTATAGGTGCGCACTTTCAGTCCGCAGTCGATGAACTGCCCGCCGGTGGTCTGTTTGCAATGGATGGCCATAACGTTGTCCGTGCCGTCCAGCTTCAGTGCCTTCAGTGCTTCGGGCAGCAACGGCCATTGCTCGTATTTTGTGTTGTAGCCTGTCACTTTGGTGGCGAGTGTGCCGTTGATGTAAATCTCGGCGTCCTCGTCATGGAAGAGCCATAGGCGCAGTTCTTGCAGCAGGTCGGCATCGAAATTGTTTATCTTGAAGTTTCGTCGCATCCAGATGTCGCTGGTCTGCCAGGCTGTTCGTCCGCCTCCGCCAAAGCCTGCTGTTCCTGTCTTCCAGCCGGTGGGGTTGAAGTCTGTGGCAAACCATTTCTCGTCAGGCTCGGTGGTGGTGTATTTCCATTGTATGCTTGAAGCCTCGTCGCCTGCTGCCACAATCGTCGTGGCATCCTTGTATCGGCAGTTGATGGTGCGTTCTATCTTGGCTTTCATGGCGGCTTGTTGCTCTGGAGAGACTTTCAGGACTTTGCGGTCGTACGTCATTATGCCGTTGCATTCCTGCTCCACGTCGGTAATCTGCGTATAGACTGACATCCAAAGGCCTTTTTCTTTCTGCAGTTCCTGCAAGCGGTCTGTGTAGTGGTCGTAGAGGTTGGCGTATGTGTCGGCATCCTCTACGGTGGTATAATTCACGTCGGAGCCGGCCCACATGTGGTTCTCAATGAAGAGGTTGATGCCTCCGAATTCGCCGCAGGATGCTATGCGTTCGTTCACGGGGTTTGTGGCAGCACCTGGAGAGGGGTAGGAGTGAACGTCGAGGAAGTCGCCCATCTCGACATCCACCCATCCCGTGACGGCATGCACGAAGCGTCCGGGGTCGTGATTGGCTTTGGCGACGCTGTTCACGGCTCTCATGGTATGTGCCATGCCGCGGTCGGGATGTTGTCCCCAGCTTTCGTTCCAAACCACCCAAGCGCCGATGCAGGGGTGGTGACGGGTGGCATCGATGAGGGCTTCGTTCTCGCGATAGAAGTTCTGCATGGCGTATTCGAGGTTGCCGATGGCACCATTACCGCAGCCGGAAGGCATGTCCTGCCAGACGACGAGGCCGTGGCGGTCGCACCACTCGAACCAAAGGTCGTTCTCCAGCTTGATGTGTTTTCGGACCATGTTCATGCCGAAGTCCTTCATCACCTGCAAGTCATAGACCATCGCTTCGTAGGATGGCGGGGTCAGCAGCCCGTCTGGCCACCAGCCTTGGTCGAGGGGACCGTACATGTAAAGCGGTTTGTTGTTGAGCAGGATGGCAGGATGTCCATCAACCATGGCGCGGGAGAATTTTCTCATGCCGAAGTATCCGCTCACCTTATCTACCACCTTTCCTCCCTCGTCTATCGTTATGTCCAGGTCGTAGAGGTTCGGTGCGTCGGGGCTCCAAAGTTTGGGCGAAGGGATGGAGAGCGTAAACGCTTCGTCCGATGCACCTGTCTGTTTGCAGACCGTCGTGCTTCCGTCTTTTACCGTCAAGGTTACGGAACATGGTGCAGAGGTGTTCACCTTGATGGAAACAGAGGAGTTGTCTATGTCGGGGATGGGCTCGTAGCTCTCGACATAAGTGGAATTGACGGGTTCCAGCCAGACGGTTTGCCAGATGCCGCTGACGGGCGTGTACCAGATGCCGCTTGGCGAGACGCTTTGCTTGCCGTTAGGCTGTCCGCCGTCGGTAGGATCCCAGACGGCCACCTGCAGTTCTTGCTCGCCCTCCTCTTTCAGATACGGCGTGATGTCGAACGTGAAAGGCACGGAGCCGCCGTCGTGGGTTCCTGCCAGTTGGCCGTTCACATAGACATGGCAGCGCCAATCCACGGCGCCGAAGTGCAGCAGCGTGTTTTTGCCGCTGAAAGCTTCGGACAGGCGGAACGTTCTGCGATACATGTGGGTCGCTTTCCTGTTGGAAGAGTAACTTTTGTCCATGATGCCCGAAAGCGCCGATTCCACAGGGAACGGCACAAGGATGGCTTTCGAGAAGGACGAGGCGTTGCTTTCGTAGTCGTATCTAATGGAAGGACGCTTGTAGTATTTCCAAACGCCGTTCAGGTTCATCCATTCATTCCGCTTCATGGAAGGGCGCGGATATTCCTGCCATACGTTCTCTTCCGTCAGCCCGTCGCCCCATGGCGTCATCAGCGGAGCGGTCTGCTTTGTCCATAAACTCTGCGCACAGGCGCTTTCTGCGAGGGTCAGCACGATGGCCGCTGCGGCTATCATGTTGCGGTTGAGGCTCTTTCTCATCATCATCTTGTCATTATTGGCTTGTCGTTAGGTTTGTCAGGGGAACATTTCGAACTCCTGCGTATGCAAAGATATATATTATTTCGTTACGTCGCGCCAAAAGCATCCGATTATTTTCTTTTTCATGGAAGCTTTGGCTTTACCCTGCGCTTATTATGTGAAAAATGAAAAGGGAGATAAAGAGAAAAAGCCGCTGACCGCTGAATTAAGGGCGTCAGCTCTGTGCGTCTCGCAGCAACTTCGCAGGGGGTGTTGCTTGCTTGTACATGTACGAGCAATTGCAAGTACATGACCATGCAATTGCAAGTACATGACCATGCAATGAAAGCCTCGTGCGGTTCTTGCTCCCTCGATACCTTTTTTTTCGGTTTTCGCTTCTCTGTTTTCACTTTTTTTTCGTACCTTTGCGCCCGAAATAATAAATAGATGGAACAAAAGAGACAAGGAGTAAAGAGATTATGTCTGCTTTTCGCCTTTTCGCTTTTTCAACTTTTCAACTTTTAACGATATGGAAATAAAGGAAAAAGATTCTGTAGTAGTCAGGTTCTCGGGCGATTCCGGCGACGGAATGCAGTTGGCAGGAAACATCTTCTCTACGGTGAGTGCCACGGCAGGCAACAGCATCAGTACGTTTCCGGACTATCCCGCCGACATCCGCGCTCCGCAAGGTTCGCTCACGGGCGTCAGCGGATTCCAGGTACACATCGGTGCCGAACAGGTCTATACGCCTGGCGACCTCTGCGACGTGCTCGTGGCGATGAACGCCGCAGCCCTCAAGACGCAGTATCGCTACGCTAAGCCCGATGCTGCCATCATCATCGATACCGACAGCTTCGGCCCAAAGGACCTGGAGAAGGCGCAGTTCAAGACGGAGGACTATCTCGGCGAGATGGGCATCGACCCGGACCGCGTGATTGCCTGCCCGCTCACGTCGATGGTGAAAAATACCCTGCAGACCCCCTCTAACTCCCCCTTAAAGGGGGAGAAAGTAGGCGAGGGTTCGGGGCAGGAAGCCTCCCCTTTAAGGGAAGGTTTGGTAGGGTCTGCTGTCCTCAAGTGCCGCAACATGTTTGCGCTCGGACTCGTCTGCTGGCTCTTCGACCGCGAC